>CAJWZW010000014.1 GCA_913050565.1 uncultured Synechococcus sp. | reverse complement strand
GTGATCTGGACGGCGCCAGCACGGAGATGGTGGATCGCAACAAGACGATCTTCTTCCCTGGCGATCCGGCCGAACGGGTTTATCTGATTCGCAGAGGGGCTGTGAGGCTCTCGCGGGTGTACGAATCAGGTGAGGAAATCACCGTCGCACTGTTGCGGGAAAACAGTCTTTTCGGTGTCTTGTCCCTGCTGACCGGACATCGATCGGACCGCTTTTATCACGCCATTGCCTTCACACGGGTGGAGATGGTGACGGCTCCCGCCGCCTCCGTCCGCACAGCGATCGAAGCCGATACGACTGTCGGCCTGCGCCTGCTGCAAGGGCTCTCGAGCCGGATCCTGCAGACGGAAACGATGATTGAAACCCTGACGCATCGGGACATGTCATCCCGCCTGGTCAGCTTTCTGCTGGTTCTCTGCCGCGATTTCGGCGTGCCCGACGAACTGGGCATCACCATCGATCTACGGCTCTCACACCAGGCCATTGCGGAAGCCATTGGCTCAACCCGGGTCACCATCACCCGTTTGCTGGGAGACTTGCGCCAATCAGGGCTTGTTCAGATTGACCGCAAGAAGATCACCGTGCTCGATCCGATCGCCCTGGCAAAACGGTTCAGCTGACGCTCACACCAGGAGTGGCGGCTGATGAGTGGTTGGCTGCTGGTCCTGGCGCTGCTGGTGCTTGGAGGGATTCTCTCCACCCTCGGCGATCGGCTCGGCAGCCGTGTGGGGAAGGCGCGCCTCAGCTTGTTCAACATGCGGCCCCGGCGCACAGCTGTTGTGATCACCGTGCTCACAGGCAGCCTGATCAGCGCCCTCTCCCTCGGCCTGCTTCTGCTGGTCAGCCGTCAGCTGCGCGTCGGCCTGTTCGAGCTCGATGCTCTGCAGGAACGGTTGCGGGAGAGCCGCAGAAACCTCGACGCCGCGGAAGAGGAACGACAAACCGCCCGGGCGAAGATTCAACGCATCGAAGCGGAGGAACTGGAACCACTGCGCCAGCAGAAGCAGAGACTCGAACAGGAACGCGAGCGCCTCGCGCGTGATGTTGACGCCCGCGATGCCGATATTCAACGCACAAACCAGGAGCTCCGCAGCGTGCGCGACAGGATCCAGGCAGGTGAGCAGGAACTGGCCTCCCTGGAGCAGAACCTGTTGGCCCTGCGGCGGGGTTCTGTCGTGCTGCAGAGCGGAGAGGACCTGGCCACCGCCACCGTTCGTCTGGAGCGGCCCGATCAGGCCAAGGCAGTTGTCGACAAGCTTCTGCAGGAGGCCAATCTCAAAGCGTTCGGGCGAGTCCGCCCTGGCGAACCCCCCGAGCGTCAGATCCTGCTGGTGCCTCGCGGTGATGTGGAGCGCCTGCAGAAGTCCATTCAGGACAAGGGCACCTGGGTGATCTCCATTCGCTCCGCCGGAAACGTGCTGCGCGGTGAATCGGTGGTTTACGGATTCCCCGACGTACGGGCCAACCGCACCATTGCCAGAACCGATGACGTGCTGGCAAGCACCCGGCTGAAGCCAGACGAGACCAGCGCCGAGGCCATTCGCAACCGACTCAATCTTTTGCTGGCTTCAGCCTTCGCCGAAGTGCAACGACGTGGATCTCTCACCAAAGGGCTTCAATTCGATGGAAATGCCCTCAACCAGCTTGGCCTCTCGCTGATGGAACGACCTGGAAACACCGGAGTGGAGCTGTCGGTGGTCGCCCTGCGTGCAACGGACACCGCCGACCCTGTTTTGGTGGGGATTCGATCTCAGCCATGAAGCGGATCGTTGCCGTCGACCCCGGCCGAGCCAAATGTGGGCTGGTGCTGGTGGACGTGAGTCGATCGCTGGTGATGGCAGGGGGCGTTCGGGTCGCTTCCGAGGTGGAAGACCTGCTCAGCAGCTGGTGCAGCGAAGACCCTGGGGTGGAACGGATCCTTCTGGGTGATGGCACCAGCTCAGCCGACTGGATGCAACGTTTCCAGGCCATGGCCCCTGTTCAGCTTGTGGATGAAACGGGAACAACCCTGAGGGCCCGTGATCGCTACTGGCAGCTCTGGCCACCACAGGGCTGGCGAAACTGGATCCCTCGAGGACTTCTGATCCCCCCCGGTGAGTTGGATGCACTGGCGGCTTTGGTGATGCTCGAAGATTCGCTGAAGATCACCTGCCACTGGCCGAGCAGCTCTGCATCTGTCAGAAACGCGCCCGCACCGTGAAGTTGTAATCACCGCCAGGCTCCAGCTTGTAATCAGCGCGCACGAGGAATCGCAGCAGAGCGTCCTCAATCAGAGCCCGGCCCAGAGAGGGCTCAACACGAAGTTCGCCACGATCGAACGCCCAGCGAAACGTCCAGGCATAGCCACCCGCTGAGACTTCACCCTCGAGGTACTGGTCCTGAAAACATTGACGGTCCACCCGCAGATGGGCCCTGGTGGCGGGCAGTGGCGTCATTCCTCGGCCGGGTAACGGAAGCCGTTGATCCAGTTCCCCGCTCGATCCAGACCGACCCGCTGAATCCGAGCGATGGCCTCCAGCACGCCATCCAGCACCGCATCGACGCTGTTCTGTTCCGACTGGCTGAAGGAACCCAACACATGGGAGACGGTTTTGGCGCGCCGTTCCTCCGGATTGTCAGCAGGAGCTCCGATCCCGATCCGGAGACGGGGAAACACCTGAGAACCAAGGTGCTGAATCGTGCTGCGGAGACCGTTGTGGCCTCCGGCACCACCCTGAGCGCGGAGGCGAAGGCGGCCGAGGGGAATGTCCATATCGTCCACCAGCACCAGAAGTTGCTCCGGTGCCAGGCCGTACCAATCGAGGGCAGCGCGGATGGCGCGGCCGCTGTCATTCATGTAGGTCTGCGGCATCAGCAGCCTCAACCTCTGATCACCGACACCCGCTTCAGCCGCCAGACCATGCAGCTTTGATTGCTTCCGGAAGCTGAAACCGTCGGAGGAGGCCATCCTCTCGAGGGCCATGAAGCCGATGTTGTGTCGTGTTCCTGAGTACTTGCTGCCCGGATTGCCTAGGCCAACGACAAGCTTCAGACCTTCTGCCATTGAAGTTCAGGCAGATGTGGACTTCTCGTCGTCATCGACCGACTCGGAACCCGGCAGTGATTCAGGCTCAGCCATCGCCTTGTTGATCTCGCGCTCAAACTCCTTGGAAGCGGTTTGAAACCCCTTCAGAGTCTTTCCGAGGGTGCGACCCAGTTCAGGGAGACGTTTTGGACCGAACACCAGCAAAGCAACGGCGCCGATCACCGCCATTTCGGGGAGGCCGACGCCGAAGACATTCATGGGGTGCGATCAGCCGAGACCGTTCCAGTTCACGTTGATGCCCTCAAGGATCAACGACTTGTTGTACAGCTGAAGGATGACCAGGAGGAACACCAGGAACAGCACCATGAAAATACCCATCACAGGCGTGGTGCCCCAGCCCGGAACGACCTTGCCGTACTCGGAGTTAAGAGGGCGGAGGAGGTCTCCCAGACGAGTGCGTTGAGCCATGGCGACGCTTGGGTCTCGGGTGTTGAGAAGTCCGGATACTGTAGGGGCCAGCTCCGGTTCGGGGCTGATCCTGTCGAGAGATGTGATGGAAACCACCTCACCTGCCCTGTCGGTCGCCATCGGCGTGCTTGCAGTTCTGTTCGGACTGACCGGATTCGGCGTCTATCAGTCGTTCGGTCCACCATCAAGAGGTCTGGATGATCCCTTCGACGATCACGACGACTGAAGCAACTGCAGTTCTGCCAGTTCGCCCGGGGCCATAACCACAGCGTCCGAGAGAACGCCATCGCGCCCCACCTTCCAGCCGTCACCGGGAATCCAGCGACAGCGGGACGCTCCGGGGTTCAGGAGCTGCAGCCTGCATCCGTCAGGAGCCGGTTTCAGGGAAACGGGACAGAGTTGTGAGGGAAGCGCCGGAAGCCAGACGCGCGTTCTTGCTCCAGCGAGGGGTCCGAGCCAACCCGGCTCTCGAAAGGCGATCGAAGCCTGCGGCACCCCGGCCTGAGCCCATCCCCCCTGTAAAGGCAGCAGAGCGATCCTGAATCGATGACGGCCCCGATCGGCCGAGGGATCCGGCCACGTCGCCCCCCGCAGCAGGGACATCCCCAGGTGTTCAGGGGAAGCATCAACACCCTGGGGGCCGTCAAGCAACACCGCCAACCCTCCACCCGGCGCTGCTGACTGGGACGCAAACCAGGAGATCACAGGCACCTCCCAGCGTTCCTGTTCACGATCCGTATGCGGTGAAGCTGGCCGTTCAATCACTCCACCACTGGTATCAGCCGCCAGTCGCACAGCGGCTTGAGCCAGCGGAAGCTCCAGGCGCAGCAACTCATGGCGCTGCTGCCAGTTGACACTGGCCACCAGCTCGATCCAGGGGCAATCAGCGCGAAGCCGCAGGTCCAGTCGCAGCTCACTGGTGCCCACAAGAAACCGCTGCACCACAACCACCAGCAACGGACCGGACTCACGCAGCTCAGGCGGGCCCAGTGGCCGCAGAGACAGAGGGTGCTCGCGGTAATCGGCCGCCAGATCCCAGGCATCCCAGAACTCACCCTGATCGCGATAGCGACGCAGTTGAAGCGGACCCGACAGCTGCTCAACACCGTCACAGCCCTGGAGAGACACCAGGCCATCGCGGCCAATTCGGCAAACCAGCAATCCATTGCTGAATCGCCAGCCTCCGGAGACCGGCTCGTCCATCACCAGGGGATTCCGATGTGGCGACTGCATTGCTTTTGATGGCCTGGACCGTGGCGAGGTTGATGGATCCAGAGCCACGCCACTGATCCCTTCCTGAGCTGGAGGCTGAACCCAGACCCCTCCGGAAGAACAGGGTTGCTGGGGAAGCAGCTGACCATCCACGCGCCAGCAGCCTGACGGGAGGCGCAGCAGTGGAGACCATCGCTTCAGGGGCTGCAGACCGATCCAGAGCCACGGAATCGGCTCCGCTGCTGGCGATGGCCGGGACGGCATGAGCCGTTGCAAAGCAGCATCACGTTCACTTCGGGCCTGGCGACGGGCGCGCAACCAGACCGGTTCCGCCTGTTCAAACACCTCTGGAATCGACGTCCCGGGGAGAATGTCGTGGAACTGCTGGAACAACAACGGGCGCCAGTCCGCCGCAACAGCGGGCCGACCGGCCCAGCTCAGCAGCGTGGCAAGCGTGTCCTGTTCGCGCAGCAGCCTCTCCAGAGTGCGGTTGTGCCGCTTCTGATCCGGTCGACTGGTGGCACAGCCGCGATGCAGCTCCAGGTAGAGCTCATCGCTCCAGACCGGAAGATTTGAGGCATGGGTCTCCAGGCCCTCCAGATAGCTGCGCAGCGACCCGGGCCGCTGAGGCAGCGCATGGCGTTCCGACTGCCAGAGCACCATCTGTTCAAGCATTTCCTCGGTCGGCCCACCGCCGTGATCACCAACTCCGGGAATCCAGAGAGCCTCATCCACACCGGTCTGCTCCCGCCAGGAGCGTTGTTCCTGCAGCATCTCCAGCGGATCACCACGGCGACCGATCGGTGGCAGCATCAGGCTGAGCAGCTCGGCTCCACCTCTCCCCCGCCAGCGGAACAGGCGATGAGGAAAGGGATTGGTCGCATTCCAGGCCAGCTTGTGGGTGCAGAACCAACGAACCCCGGTTCTGCCGGCCACCGCTGGCAACCCCGAGGAAAAACCGAAACTGTCCGGCAGCCAGGCCAGATGGTGGCTCCATTCCGGAAAGGTGCGAATGCTGTGTTCCTGCCCCTCAGTGAACTGCTGCCAGAGAGAGGCGGTGCTGACCAGCACGCAGTCGTTCTCAACCCACGGGCCGTTGATCGGCTCCCATCGACCGGCCTGGCTGGCTCGACGGATGGAGGCGAACAGCGCCGGGCGATGCCGTTGAAGCCAGTCGTACAGAGCGGGGGTGGAATGAGCGAAACGGAGCTGCGGCCACCGCTGCATCAGATCCAATGCGGATCGGAAGGTCCGTTCAGCGGCCAGCCAGGTGTCCGCCACCGGCCAGAGCCAGGCCAGGTCGAGATGGGCGTGGCCCAGCCAGTGAATGGCGCCCGATGGAATGGATGCCGCGGCCAGGTGCTGCGCCACAGCATCAACAGCAGCCGGTTCGAGAGGATCAAGCTGCTGCCAACCAGGGGGAAGCTCACCACCTGCAGCGTGATGGAGCTGAAGCGCTTCCGGGAGCAGAATTCCGGTCGGGTCATGGTTCGGCACTCCAGGCTCCCGATCCAGCGTGCTGCTGATCAGAGCTCCATCGTCATGCAAGGGACTGCAGAGCTCCAGCTGCAGCCGCATCACATCGCCGGCCCTGAATCGCTCCGGGAGTGTCCAGCGACAGGCGGTATCGAAGAGATCTCCCTCGTGCACCAGGGCACCATCGACCCAGAGCCGGGCCGCTTCAGCCCACCAGCTCAGACACAACCGAACCTGACTGCCGTTCCGATCCCGCCACTCCTCCGGCCAGCACAACCTCTGCTCCAGCCTCAGCCAGCGACGACCACGGGGCCAGATCAACAGCCCCCGCTCAGCCCAGTCAGGCCGGTGGATTGCGCCCCATTCGTCATCGACGAATCTCTGCTGTTCCGCAGTCCCGCAACGGCGCCAATCGGGCCTCAGATCGCGTCGTGAGCGACTGCGAAACGTTTCAATCCAAGCCGTTCGCCTGGCCTGGATGGGGGGCTGCCCCCGTGTACCGCTGTCATGCCCCATAGGATGCTGTCGCAGTCACAGACGACGGTCGGTCTCCATGCTCGCCCTCAAGATCTCCGTTTACTCGGTCGTCTTCTTCTTTCTGGGAATTTTCATCTTCGGTTTTCTGGCGAGCGATCCCAGCCGGACCCCCAGTCGGAAGGATCTCGAAGACTGAATCGTTTCGTCGACGCAGACCGCGCCAGACACTGGTCTGCCTCACCCTGATCACCGCTTCTGAGCTGCCAGGATCCTGGCTGCTGATGGAAGCTCCTTGGCGGCGACTCGCCTTGCACTGACCTTTGCAGGCCTGCTGATCGCGGGGTCGGTCGATCTTGCGGCGAGTCGAACAGCTCTTGCTGAGTCGTCGGAACAGCCGAACATTCCAAAGAAGCTGAACCTTCAGGCGGATCGTCAGTTTCTGGACAGCCGTCGCAACGTCACTGTTGCGGAGGGAAACGTCAGCGTCCAGCTCGGATCATCCCTGCTGCAAGCCGAACGCGTTGAGTTCGACATCGGCTTCAAAACCCTTTACGCGCGAGGGGCTGTCCGTGTCAGCCGCGGAGCCCAGTCCTTTCAGGCTTCCTCACTGCGATACAACCTGGCCCTTCAGGAAGGAGAACTCGATGACGTCTACGGCGTGATCGACCTGGGAGGGGACGTCCCGTCGGATCCTGGGGGATCCGCTCCTGCGGAACCACAGCCACTGGCCTGCCCTCCGTTGCTGCCTCCGGTTCCCGATTGGCACCCTCACCCGTGGTCAGTCACCGCCTGGGGCGGCCAGATGATTGATGCCGCCTTCGGCGACACCTTTCTGTTCGACGGGGACATGCGACCGGAAGCCGTTCTGGGCATCGGGCTGCAACGAAGGATCTGGCGCGCTGGTCCTTTGTCTCTGGAACTCGAGGCGGATTTGTTCAGCCACATCGCACAGCAGCAGCGAGGTGGTGAATACAACCAGAGCACTCCCTATGCCGATGTTCCGTCCCAGAGCTTCGCGGAAGGAGTTGTCGGCATCGGAGCCCGGTTGTGGGTTCAACCCTGGCTGAGCGTCAGCTTTCTGGAAGGCATCAGCTACAACACTGACGTCAGCCTGTACGAAAAGACATTCCGGGAGAACTACAGCAAGTTGCTGAACTACCTGGGCTTCGAGGTGGAGGCAGCCGTGTCCCCCGACGTCTCCCTGGTCGGTCGCATCCATCACAGGTCCGGCGCCTTCGGCACCTTCAACGGCGTCACGGAAGGCAGCAACGCCTACCTGCTTGGACTGCGCTACCGGTGGGGAAACGATCAGGCTCCGGATACAACGGTTGCCATGCCGCCCCCGGAGGGTTGTCCCGATCCAGATCGCGACCAGCGTGTCCGCGCCACATCACTGCCTCAACGCCTTGAATCGGTGGCACTGGGCGATGGCGATGCAACTGTCAGCCACATCGCCACGCCAGTCGCTGACGCATCATCCCCGCTGCCACCAGCTGAACAACAGAAACTCCGCAGCGACGCCATTGCCAACATCGACCAGAGGATTGACTCGGTTGATCTCCAGGGGACGTTCTCGATCGAACGGCGCAGTGGTATTCCGGTACGACGGCTGAACTCCAGCGTGCGGGACGAAAACCGTTTCGGCGTGGTCAAAGTGCCACAGCTCAAAAGTCTGGGAAGCACCCAGCTGATCAACGGCACCATCAGTCGCTGGCGTGTGCAGGCTGATCGGATCACGTTGCAAGCCAACGGCTGGCGAGCCGAGCGAATGGGATTCAGCAACGATCCCTTCACACCCGCTCAGACCCGTATTGATGCCGAAGGCGTCATCGCCAAGGATCTGCCCAACGGCGATGTGCTGATTTCGGCGCGTCGCAACCGCCTGATCGTCGAGGACAGACTCCCGATTCCGGTGAGCCGCCGTCAGCTGATCCAGAAGGAAGAAGAAGTGGAGAACCGCTGGGTTCTGGGCATTGACAACGACGATCGGGACGGCCTTTTCATCGGTCGCAACCTCAAACCGATCAAGATCGGTGAGTCCACGGAACTGGGGCTCGAACCCCAGCTGATGCTGCAGCGAGCCATCGATGCAGGCAGCGGCAGCAGCCCCGATGATGCCGGCGATCTGTTCGGCCTCGAGGCAAAGCTGCTGGGTCGCTATGGCGATTACCGGCTCAGAGCTGAAGCCGACATCAGCAGCTTCAATGGCGATGATTTCCTCGACAACAGTCGCTACTGGGCTTCCTTCGGGCGCAAATTCCAACTGGGTCGACTTGGGGAGGTGAAAACCAACCTGTTCGGGACCTACCGCTACCGCACCTGGAACGGATCCCTGGGCAGCACCGACATTCAGGGCGCTTACGGCATTTATGGGGAGAAACGAGGCGAATGGGAGCAAGGCAACAACCGTCACCGCTTCCTGGTTCGGGGTGCCATGGGGGACTACAAGTCTGAACGCTTCAAGGGCAAAGGCAGGTTGCAATCGGGTCGCGCCAGCCTGTTTGGATCCCTCACAAGCACTTTCCCCCTCTGGCAGGGGGCAACAGCGGAGCTCACACCTCTTGCCGCTTATCGATATTCACCCGTTGCCGTGGTCCCTGGCCTGAGCCTGAACACCAACATCAATGCCACGGCCGCGATCTACGGAACGAGCGATCACCAGGAAAGCCTCAGCTTCAGTGGCGGGCCCACCCTGACGCTGGGCACCTTGAGCAAATCCTTCCTGGACTTCACCCAGCTGTCGCTGATCGGTGGGGGCACCCTTCGCAACGGTGCCAGCCCCTTTGAGTTCGACCGGATTGTTGATTTCGGCACCCTCGGCTTCGGCGTCACCCAGCAGATCGTCGGCCCTCTGATGCTGAGCACCGGGGTGAACCTGAATATGGATCCCGGCTCCCGTTATTACGGTGAAGTGATCAACTCCAACATCGAGCTGCGCTGGCAACGTCGCAGCTACGACCTTGGTTTTTACTTCAATCCTTATGAAGGAGTTGGTGGCGTTCGCTTCCGCCTCAACGACTTCAACTTCGAGGGAAGCGGCGTGCCCTTCGTTCCGTATTCACCGTCGGATTGGTTCCTGGGAGATCAGAGCAAGGACGATCTTCCCCTTTGAGGGCCTTGATCAGCAGGCTGCAATCAGCAAGCGGTGATCAGTGGTCGCCGCCGATGATCAGGTCACTGCCTGTGAGATCAGCGCCTGCATAGCGAATGCCCTGGGTTTGAACATCGGGAGAAAAGGCATTGATCACCACGGAATCTCGCAGGTCAGCCCTGCGCAGATCCACACCCGTCAGGTCGGCATTGGTGAGGGTGGCGCCACGCAGATCAGCCCCGGAAAGCTGCGCACCACTGAGATCAGCTCCCTCAAGATTCGCCCCTCGCAGATCGGCCTCACGCAGATCAACCTGCCGAAGGTCCGCGCCGATCAGATGGGCCTCCGTCAACGCGGCACGGCGCAGATCACAGCCAGGACAGGCACCGTGTTCCAGCAAGCGCTCCACGGCACCGGGAGGAACGGGTGCCGCCAGGACCTGAAGAGGCACCAGGGCCAGCAACAAGGAGAGACGATGACCACGCAGTGCAACCATCTGGCTTCCGACAGGACTTCTGTCTCAGTCATAGACACAGGAGTCCGGTTTTGCTTTCAGGAAAAGCCGAAGCGATGGCGATCCTCAGCGGACCAGTGCTGAAGCGGATGGTGAGCCAGCTGCGCGTTCGACCAGCGACCATCGCCTGTGATCTCCTGGCCACACCAATCCGGGATGGTCAGGGGGCTGTCCGCATGGGGCAGCTCAACTTCCGCGATCAGTAGCGGCGCATTGTCCGCCTCGAAGCAGTCCACCACCCAGTCCCCCCCCTCGAGGTTGAGACCGTGACGGGATTTGACCAGACGATGGGGCGCCAGGGACCAGAGCGCCTCGGCATCTCCCATCGGAATGGCGTATTCGAACTCATGCCGAACGAGACCCGAGTGATCAGCAGCTGCCTTGAGGGTGAGCCAGGCCTGATCCTTCTCCGCCAGCCGAACCCGCACCGTCACCCCGTCTGCGCTGGCGGCGAGATAGGCCTGCCTCAGCGGCTGCGGCTGACGCGCCAGGCTTCGCCAACCCTCGGACGCAATCAGAAAGCGACGTTCAATCTCCAGAGCCATTGCTCAGTTCTGGGAGGGTTGAGCCGCCGTCAGGCTTCCGGCCCAGTGCAGCTTGGTGGCCAGAGTTCTGTAGTACGAAGGGCCCTGATTGAGCAACACCATCTGGGCATGGTGGCGGGCCTGCTGCACCACACAGCATTCACCGGGCTCCAGAACGGTGCAGCCGACACCGTCCTTCCACAACTTCACCCGGTGATCTCCGGAACCAAGGGGCCAGATCACCAACCGTGCCCGCGGCGGCACCACCACGGTGCGGCTCGAAAGGCTCATCGGACAGATCGGGGCGACGACGATGGCGTCGATGCCGGGATGAAGGATCGGACCGCCGGCCGCCAGGGCGTATCCGGTTGAGCCGGTTGGCGTGGACAGAATCAGACCGTCACCCCGCAGCTGATCCACCACCTCACCATCGATCTCCAGTTCCAGGGTGCAGGTGGGAGAGACCTCATCCCGATAAGCACGCAGGTAAAAGTCATTGAGGGCCCAGTGATGCTCCTCATCGTCTTCAAGATCAGGCTGCTGCAGCGACAGGGGAGACGCCGCCCGGTCTTCAGCACTGCGACGATCCACCATGGCCTGCAACATCATCCGGCGCTCCATGGCGAACTGATCCTCCTGCAGTCGCCGCCAGATCACGTCACCCCGCAACACGCGACGGTCGTGGCTGAGGAAGCCGAGGTGGCCTCCCACATTGATGCTGAGCAGGGGAATGTCATGCACCGCGAGATGGCGGGCCGCCCCGAGGACCGTGCCGTCTCCCCCCAGCACCACGGCCAGATCAGGCAGCTGCTCCTGGGTGGCCAGAAGACCGGGGAACGGATTGGCCCGAGCACCCGACATGGCTGTGGTGACTTCGCTGCCCAGAGCACGCAGTTCACGGGCGCAATGCCTGGCTTCACGCTGCGCCGGCTGGCTGTCAGCCCGATAGATCACCCAGACCCGATCGAGACGCATGACCGGCGTGAAGAACTACCAGCGGAGCAGGTTGAACTGCTCCATATCAACGGTAACTCTGTTGCGATAAAGCGACAGCAGAATCGCCAGACCGACAGCCGCCTCGGCTGCGGCCACTGTGATCACAAAAACGGTGAACACCTGACCACGGATCAGATCACCGTCGACGTAGGACGAAAACGACATCAGGTTGATGTTCACGGCATTGAGCATCAGCTCAATGCTCATCAACACCCTCACCGCATTACGGCTGTTGATCAGACCCCAGACTCCGATGCAGAACAGCATCGCCGCCAGGAGCAGGAAAGCCTGAAGTGAAGGAAATCCGGAGAGCAGGTCTGTCATCAGTCAGGGCGGATCAGGAGGAGCGACGCTCAAGCAGGAGCGGTGTTCGGGCTTTTTCAATCAGGGCCTGATCAGCTGTTTCACCGGTGACAACGTCCTTGGCCAGAACATCACGACGGGCGAGAACAATGGCACCGATCATCGCCATGAGCAGCAGGACGGATGCAAGTTCGAACGGCAGCAGGTAATCGGTGAACAGATGCTCACCGATGCGAGCCGTGGCTTCCTCTCCCACTGCAGGGGGACCAGGGAGGTTCCAGGGAGTGGTCACGACCACGCGAACCAGCAACGCAAACAGTCCCAGACAGACTCCACCTGAAACCGCACGACGGACACCCAGATTGGCGATGGCCTTGAGGTCTTCCCGTTTGTTCACCAGCATGATGGCGAACAGAATCAGCACATTGATCGCGCCCACATACACAAGGATCTGAGCGGCGGCGACGAAACTGGCATTCAGCAGCAGGTAAAGACCGGCCACAGCGGTGAACACACCGCCCAGGAGAAAAGCTGAGTAGACGATGTTGCTGAGGAGGACGACGCCGAGGGCACCCAGCACAACAACGGCCGACAGCACCAGGAAACAGATCAGTTCAGTGGTGGTGGCGATGGTCATGCGTCATCCTCCGAGGCCGACTCGCTGGATTGTCCCGCATCCCCGGAATCCTGAGGTTCCTCCACGGGGGTGGCCAGGGTCTCGAGCACCTGGGACGGGAGCTGACCGGCTCGAGGGCGATCAGCTGCGACAGTGTGCGGATCAAATTCGCCGGCCGGCAGATAGGCCAGCTCGCGAAGGGGCAGGACAGCCGGATCCGTGGTCACACTCGTTGGAAGTCGACCGAGAGCGACGTTGTCGTAGTTGAGGCTGTGTCGATCAAAGGCGGACAGCTCGTACTCCTCCGTCATCGACAGGCAGTTGGTGGGGCAGTACTCCACACAGTTGCCGCAGAAGATGCAGACACCGAAGTCGATGGAGTAATTACGCAGCTCCTTCTTCTTGGTGGCCTTGTTCATCACATAGTCGACCACCGGGAGGTTGATGGGACAAACCCGTACGCACACCTCACAGGCAATGCACTTATCGAACTCGTAATGAATTCGCCCCCGGTAACGCTCCGATGGGATCAGCTTCTCGTAGGGGTACTGCACCGTCACAGGACGGCGCTTCATGTGATCGAAGGTGACCGAGAAGCCCTGTGCCAGGTTGCGGGCGGCTTCCACCGCATCCCGGGTGTAGTCGCCGACCTGTTTGAGAAATCCGAACATGGTCCTGGGAAGGGAAGACGGGACGCCGTGGCAAGAGCCTAGGTACTTAAACCTAACCTCCGAAGGCCACAGGGAAGGCCAGCTTGAGGGCTGCGGTAACCAGAAGATTCACCAGAGAGAGGGGAAGCAGGAATTTCCAGCCGAGATCAAGAAGCTGGTCAATGCGAACCCGCGGTGTGGTCCAGCGCAGAAGGATGGCCACGAACACAAGCAGATAGGCCTTCAGCACCGTCATCACGATGCCCACCGAACCGGTGATCACCTGGACGACAGGAGCATCGATGGGCTGTCCCAGCCAACCGGCCAGCCACTCCACCGGAATCGGGAAACCCCAGCCGCCCAGATAAAGGACGGAGACCAGCACAGCCGAAAGAACCAGGTTGATGTAACCCGCCAGGTAGAAAAGGGCGAATTTCATCCCGGCGTACTCGGTCTGATAGCCGGCAACCAGCTCTTCCTCGGCCTCTGGCAGGTCGAAGGGAAGACGCTCGCATTCCGCCAGAGCGCAGATCCAGAAGATCAGGAAACCCACGGGCTGGCGCCAGATGTTCCAGCTGAGAATTCCTGCACCGGTCTGCTGGTCGACGATGTCGACGGTGCTGAGCGAGTTGCTCATCATCACAATCGCCAGCACGGCGAGGGCCAGTGGGATTTCGTAGCTGATCGACTGAGCAGCCGCGCGCAATCCGCCCAGCAGTGAATACTTGTTGTTGGAGGCATAGCCGCTCATCAGCAACCCGATGGGCTGAATGCTGCTGAAGGCGATCCAGAGGAAGATCCCGACACCCACATTGCTGATCAGCAGGTTCTGACCGAAGGGGATGATCAGCCAGGACACAATCACCGGAATGACAACCAGGACCGGCCCCAGGGTGAACAGCAGGCTGTCCGCCCGGGCCGGAATGATGTCCTCCTTGAACAGCAGCTTGAGGCCATCCGCCAGGGGCTGAAGGATGCCCAGCGCGCCGGCGTATTGCGGTCCGATGCGCTGTTGGACTGCCGCGGAGATTTTGCGTTCGAGCCAGACCGACACCAGCACGCCGACGACGGCGGCCACCAGCACCAGCAGCATCGGCAAGGGCAGCCAGAGCAGCCGCGCAGCCTCAGGAGAAAGGCCCAGGCCTTGCAAGGCCTGGCTGAAGCTCAATTCCAGGTCCAGTCCCGGACTCACCATGGTGCTGACTGAGGTGAGAGCAACTTAAGCCGCCGAAGAGGCCACACGCTGCTCCATCGGCATCCAGGAGCGAGGCTGATAACCCGAATAAATCTGTGATGGCCGGAAAATACGGTTCGCGCCCAGCTGTTCACGCCAGTGGGCCAGCCACCCGGCCACCCTTGCGATCGCGAACACCGGAGTGAAGAGATCCCGCGGAATACCCAGCTTGCGATACACGAGCCCGGAATAGAAATCGACGTTGGGATAGATGCCCTTGGGTCCCAGCCGCGACTCGGCTTCCCGCTCGATGGCCCGGGCCACGTCGTAGAGGTCGTCGTGGCCGAAGCGGTCGAACATCTCCTCCACCAGGGCCTGCAGGATCACCGCACGTGGGTCCTTCACCTTGTATTCCCGGTGGCCGAAGCCCATCACCTTGCGCCTGGCTGCAATCGCCTCATCCAGATAGGCACCTGCGTTCTCTGAACTGCCGACCTCCTCGAGCATGGCGAGCACATCCTCATTGGCACCGCCGTGGAGTGGACCGGCAAGGGTGCCGACGGCGGAGGCCACCACGGCGTAGGGGTCGGTGAGGGTGCTGGCGGTGACCCGGGCACTGAAGGTGCTGGCGTTGAGGCTGTGCTCCGCATGCAGCATCAGGCAGCAGTCAAAAATGCGCGCCGCGAGAGGATCCGGTTCACGCTCAGTGAGCATGTAGAGAAAGTTGGCGGAGTAAGCCAGATCGTCCCGGGGCTGGATGGGATCCTGCCCTTTTCGGATCAGCTGGAAGGCCGCCACCATCGTCGGAATCTTGGCAATCAGACGAACAACAGCGTCATAGATGTACTGGGGGTCATCAATGGCCCGGCGGGAATAAAACAACCCCAGGGAAGCCGCACTCGACTGCAGCGCATCCATCGGGTGGCCACTGGCCGGGAAGCACTTCATCATGTCCCGAACACGGAAGCTGACCCGGCGGTGCATCTGCACTGCATGCTCAAAATCAGCAAGCTGATCAGAGCTGGGCAGGTCACCCCAGATCAGCAGGTAGGCCGTTTCCAGAAAACTGCTGTTGGCCGCCAGATCCTGCATCGGGTAACCGCGATAGGTGAGCAGGCCCTGCTCACCATCGATGTCGCAGATTGACGACTGAGTGGCCGGCACACCATCGAGCCCTGGGCGGAGCTCAATCCCGGTGCGCGCATGGCGCAGTTCACCTGGCTGCTGCTGTGCCACCGCGTCTTCGTCACTTCCAGCAACCTAAGCCTGCTGCTCCAGCAGCAGGCCTGGCCTGATCAGAGCTTCCAGCTGCCAGCGGTGCACTGCGCGGTGCAGCAGCACCAGGCCGGCTTTTTTCAGACGGATGCGTCCTGAAGCCAGGCCGAGCAGCTTGCAGGCCAGCTCGCTCAGATCGGGTTCATGACCCACCAGAGCCACGCGGCCCTGCAGCCGTTCCATCAGCTCCAGGGCTGATCCTCCAGGGCTCAGACGATCGTCGAGTTCAAGCTGCGACGCCAGGCCCACCTGCACCGCCAGCTGCGCTGTCTCAACAGCACGGCGGTAAGGGCTGCTGATCAGGCGATCAAGAACCACGCCCCGATTCACCAGGGCCTCCATCACAGCCTGGGTCCGACCTCTCCCCCGTCGGGTGAGAGGTCGGTCTGGATGGTCCATACCCCGATCCCGTGGCTCGGCAATGCCATGCCGGATCAACGCGAGATCAAGCCAGTTCGAGTCGGGCATGCAGCGGAAGAACGATGCCGTCTTCATCCTGCCGATCGGCGTCGATCCCGAGGCTGAGTCCCTGGACGCGGGATTGCAGCGGCTGTCCGGCGAGGGCCTGGATCAACATCCAGGGGCGCCAGGCCGAGAGCAGATCCCTTGCCGGGCTTGCTCCAACGGTCAAGGCCTGCACCGGTTCTCCATCGCGTTGCAGCCACTGCCACTGCAGCAGACGCGGCTGCAGCGACCGGGTGTCACGACGGAGTGAGAGGGCTGCGAGGCTGCTGCCCCACCAGTCACGGTCCGTCGGCGGAGCCTGAGCCACCGCCAACTGGGCGCCGAGACCGGCACCGCGTCCCTTCTGCCGCACCAGACGCGTCCAGACCTGAAGGGTCTCTCCACCGCCAGCGAGCTCGGAACGGGCCAGACCGCTCTCTTCCAGACGTTCATCCAGGCTCTCCACAGATGGCTGCTGGCGTTGTGTTGCCAGAAGCCAGCCCTCCTTCTGCTGCTGCCACAACAGGGAGCCATGGGAGAGATCCAACAGGGCCCGGGCCGCCGGCTGATCCTCAATCTGGCGGAGGATCAAAGGACCAAGCCAACGAGCCAGAGGATGCGATTCCGCAGGGTCCAGCAGGCGAGCAGGATCCTGCAGCTGTGCCATCAGATCAGCACGGCCACCTGCACCGGACACCAGATCAGCCTTCATGGGCCAGGCCGCAGGAGCCTCCTCCCTGCGAAAGCGCATCAGACCCGTAACGGCCAGATTGGACTCCTGAGGCTGCAACGCAGCCACAAGGCCATCAAGACCCTCCAGATCCTCCGGCAGGTCGAACCATTGCCGCAGGGCCTTGGGTGAGGCCGTGAGAATGGCCGAACCTTCACCGAGATCGGCGATCCGGTGCTGAAGGCTCGCATCGGCGAGCTGATGCTGGTCCTGCAGTTGAGACACATCCAGCGCCTGCTCCAGCACACCGCGACCGGAGGCCAGCAGCAGCATGTCGTCATCGATCAGAGCCGTAGCCAGGGGCTGCGGTTCACGACCCAGCAGAGCTCCTCGGCCGCTGATCAGGCCCATGCCGCGGTAACTGCTGATCTGCAGATCGGTGCCCGCGAGGCTTCGGGTCTGCCAGAACCTCTGCAGGAAACGACGGGCTCCATCATCATCCCGACTCGTGAGAGCCAGCACCCACCCCGGCGCATCGCCGGCGTCGACAACGAACAGGCTCAGCTCCGGCCCCACCCAGCTGGCCAGTTCAGCATCGAAATCAAGGCCAGCCATCGCAAAAGCGCCATCCCGCCACTGACGCGCACCATCCCGGGCGGCCCGCCGCTGCTTGGCTGGTGCGACAGCCTGTGCGTAGGCGGGAAGGCGCGTCGGGTCAGCCAGCCAATGCAGCGACAACGCGGCATCACGCGGCACGAACCGGGCTGCCCTCGGCAGATTCAGCGGCTGTCGCGCCAGAGAGACCGGGCTGCTGCGATCGATTCCCCAGAGCAGGCCAACGGTCAGCAGAACCAGGGCCAGGACGGCCGCGGCCACCGCCGTGATGAAGGAGCGGGCCTGCATGGGCCTGCGACGTCAAACAACGCCATTTTTGTCCATCACCGCAGAATGGCGCCATGAATGGTCCACATCCACGGTCGATCACGGCTCCTGAGCTGCAGGAATGGCTGCTGGACGAACGACTTGATCCATTACTGGTGGACGTGCGTGAGGACCGCGAACTGGAGATCGCTCCGTTCCCAGCCACAGTCCTGCACCTGCCTCTCAGTCGCTCCGAAGCCTGGCTGAAGGATCTGGGCCGACAGCTCCCTGATGGGCGGTCCGTGGTGGTCCTCTGCCATGCCGGCGTGCGAAGTCTCCACTTCGGACTGTGGCTGTTGGAACAGCGACAGTCCCTGGAGGTGTGGAACCTTGAAGGAGGAATCGAAGCCTGGAGCCTTCAGGTGGACCCGAGCGTTCCCCGCTATTGATGAAGCCCCTGTCCTCACGACAACAACAGGTGCTCCAGGCCACGGTGCATCACTACGTGGACACGATGGAGCCTGTGGGCAGCCGCACCCTCGTGCAGCGCTTCGGCATGGATGCCAGCTCGGCCACGGTGCGTTCGGCGATGGGCGTTCTCGAGAAGCAGGGGCTGCTGACCCAACCCCACACCTCAGCAGGTCGCATCCCCAGTGCCCTTGGCTACCGCCGTTATGTCGATGACCTGCTGCCGGAGCCGGGGGTTGCTGTTCAGTATCTGGAGCGGGAGCTGGCCGGCCTCAGCCTGCGCTGGGCCGCCCTCGACGATCTTCTGCTGCAGCTGGCCAGGCGGCTGACGGATTTCACAGGCCTGATGTGCCTGATCAGCCGGCCGATGCAGCCCCAGGCTCAGCTGGAGGCCATCCGCCTGGTGCCAAGTGGTGAACGGTTGCTCGTCATGCTGGTGGACGACAGCGGCAGGGCCAGCCACCTCAATCTTCGCCTGCCCCACGGGGCAGCTGAGGAACTGGAGGCCATGGAGCGCTGGACCGGAGAACAGTTGATGAAGGAAGGAGAGCTGAACTGGGGTGCCCTCCCCCCCCAGCTGCAACGCAGCGGTGGAGTGCTGAAGAGCGCTCTGGAGCAACCGACCACATCACCGGATCATCCACTGGTGGTTCATGGCCTTTCACGGCTGATTGCCGAGCCTGAGTTTCAGACCAGCAGCGAGCTGAGGCCGCTGCTGGAGCTGATTGATGAGCAACCCGGCGCTCTGGTCCATTCCAGCGAGCAACCCAAGGTCTGGATCGGAGGTGAGCACCCCCAGAGCGCACTGCAGGCCTGCTCTGTTGTGCAGGCTCCCTATCGCTGCGGGAATGACGGCTTCGGCCAGGTTGCCCTCGTCGGGCCGATGCGCATGGCCTACGCCACGGCAAGGGCCGCCGTGCAACGGGTGGCCCGGCATCTCGAACTGCTGCTCAGCTGAGCTGATCCCCGAGCTTTTCAGCCACCGTGTTGACATCCTTGTCTCCACGACCCGAGCAGTTGATCACCACTTCAGTGCCCTGGGGAAGGGTGGGGCAGAGCTGTTCGAGCCAGGCGAAGGCGTGGGCGGTTTCCAGTGCAGGGATGATCCCTTCAAGCTCACTGACCAACCGCAGAGCATCCAGGGCCTGCTGATCGGTGACGGCTGCGTACTCGGCGCGGCCGATTTCACGGAGGTAGCTGTGCTCCGGTCCAACGCCGGGGTAATCAAGACCGGCCGAAATGGAGTGGGCTTCCATCACCTGCCCGTCTCCGTCCTGAAGCAGCAGGCTCATCGCCCCGTGGAGCACCCCGGCACGACCTTCGGTGATCGTTGCGGCGTGACGTCCGCTCGCCACACCATCGCCAGCCGCCTCCACGCCGATCAATCGCACATCGGTGTCCTCGACGAAGGGATGGAACAGCCCCATGGCGTTGGAACCACCGCCCACGCAGGCCATCAGCACGTCCGGCAGCCGGCCGAAGGCTTCATGGCATTGCTGGCGGGACTCCTGACCGATCACGGCATGGAAGTCCCGCACAAGCATGGGGTAGGGATGCGGGCCGGCAACGGACCCCAGGATGTAGTGCGTGGTCTCCACGTTGGTGACCCAGTCGCGGATCGCCTCACTGGTGGCGTCCTTGAGCGTGGCGGTTCCCGCTGTCACGGGCTGCACAGTGGCACCGAGCAGGCGCATGCGAAACACGTTCAGCGCCTGGCGGCGCATGTCTTCAGCGCCCATGTAGATGACGCACTTCAGACCGAAACGAGCACACACGGTTGCTGTCGCCACGCCGTGCTGGCCGGCTCCGGTCTCGGCAATGATCCGTTTCTTGCCCATGCGCAGAGCAAGCAGAGCCTGGCCGAGGGCATTGTTGATCTTGTGAGCACCGGTGTGGTTCAGGTCCTCACGTTTGAGCCAGATGCGTGGGCCGCCATCGGCTCGGCGGTAGTGAGCCGTGAGTCGTTCGGCCTCATACAGCGGCGTTGCACGGCCGACGTAGTTCTTGAGGAGGTGATTGAGTTCGGTGGTGAAGGCGGGGTCCTTCCAGGCCAGCGCTGCGGCTTGCTCCAGTTCCGCCAGAGCAGGCATCAGTGTTTCGGGCACGTATTGCCCACCGAAACGGCCGAAGCGGCCATGGGCACCGGGCCGCATGGAGGGCTGCAGACTTGTGGGATCCGGGGTGCTGGGGTTGGGAAGGGTGCTGGTCACGGATCCACGTTGGAGCGTTGGGTCAGCGTAGTGAGCGGAAGCGCAGGCAGGATGAAGTGGATTGCACAACGGTGATGCCGAAGGGCGGCTGGCAGGAATTCAGCGGTGCAGACAGCCTGCAGCGCCCAGCCGCAGCGGCGGAGCCGACCCCGAAAACACAACAGATGGTTCGGGTTCAACCAACCCGAGGCGGCAAAGGCGGAAAGACGGTGACGGTGATCCGCGGACTGGAGCTGGACAGCCAGGGGGTCAAGGTTCTGCTGAAGAAACTCAAGACCCGGATCGGCAGTGGCGGCACGGCCAGGGACGGCGTGATTGAACTGCAGGGAGATCAGGTGGAATCTGCACTTGAACTGCTGAGTCAGGAGGGGTACCGCCCGAAGCGCGCCGGTGGCTGAGGGAGAATGCCGCCCGAATCGAGTCCCGGCCATGTCCGCCAGCCCCACCTACGGAGAGCTCACCAACCAGGGGGCATCCACCAACATCGCCTGGCACCAGGCGTCTGTTGACCGCTCAGGGCGGGCTGAGCAGCGGGGCCACCGCAGCGCGATCCTCTGGTTCACTGGCCTCTCAGGATCAGGCAAGAGCACCCTGGCCAACGCCGTCAACGCCGCGCTGTTCAAACGCGGGTTGGCGACCTACGTGCTGGACGGCGACAACGTGCGGCATGGGCTGTGCAAAGACCTCGGCTTCTCTGATGCCGACCGCGAGGAAAACATCCGCCGCATCGGTGAGGTGGCCAAGTTGTTTCTCGATGCCGGGGTGATCGTGCTCACCGCCTTCGTCTCTCCCTTCCGAGCCGACCGCGACAAGGCCAGGGATCTGGTGGAAAGCGGCGATTTCATCGAAATCCATTGCGCTGCCGATCTGGCGGTGTGCGAATCCCGCGATCCGAAAGGGCTCTACGCCAAGGCCAGAGCGGGCCAGATCAAGGAGTTCACCGGCATTTCCAGCCCCTACGAAGCACCGGAAAACGCTGAACTGGCCATCGACACCGGCAGCCAGGATCTGAGCGAATCGGTTGACGTGGTGATCAAAGCCCTGCAGGACCGGGGTGTGATTCCCGCTGCGTGAGTGGAGCAGAGGCGTCGGAGCGTGCCGCATCGGCCAGGGACTTGATGCAACTGGCCACCGGCACGGCAAGAAGCAACCCGAGCAGATCGCCGAACCCGAAGATGGCTCCAACCCGGGAGCCGATCGGCAGGGCGATCAGCAACCAGGCCGGTTGAAGCCCCACGATGCTGCCCATCAGTCTCGGCTGAATCACCTGATCCACCAGCTGGCCGACCAGGATCGCTGCAACCAGGATCTCGAGTCCGGTCCGCGGGTCCTGAACGGCGAGAACGCCACTCACAAAAACAATGGTGATGGCACTCGCGTAGGGGATCAGGGTGGTGAAGCCGATCAGAACAGCGAACAGCACGCCGTAGGGGATCTCCAGCAGCGTGAACACAATCAGCTGGCCAATGCTGAGGATCAGCGCCAGCACCACCTGGCCGGCGAAGTAACCACGGAACGTCCGTTCCAGAGTGCTGGTGACCCGTTCCCTCCAATGTTCCGGCAGCCACTGGGCCAGACCAGCGGTGATCGGATCAGCTCCCAGCAGCAGGAAAACGGCCAGCACCAGCACGATCACCAGATTGATCGTGGTGCCGACGGTGGCACCGAGCAATCCGAGCAGACGCTGGCTGAGCTGGGTGGCCACAAGGCTGATCCGCGACACCAGATCACTGCTGAGATCAGCGAAATCGGCCGGCAGATCGTGAGAAACAGCCCAGGCCTGGCTTTGGTTGATCCACTGCTCAGCCGCCACAAGCAGCGCCGGCGAGGCACTGATCAGCTGACTCAGTTGTTCGATCAACAGCGGCACGAGCTCCACCGCCGCCAGGGCCAGAAGTCCCACCGTGACGAGCATCACCAGGATGATCGAACTGGTTCGGGCCAGACCGCGGCCCATCAGCCATCGACAGGGAAGATCCAGCAGAAAGGCGATGAGAGCTGCCGTGAGAAACAGCCCGGGGAAGGGGGCGAACTGCAGCAGAACGCGCTTGAGCACAAAGGCATTCAGGCCCAGCAGCGGCAGAACCAGCCCGAGGCGCAGCCAGGTGGGCCAGAGCGTCATGACCGGCGCAGCCGGATGGAATCAGCGTTGATCAATCGGGGAGTCAAGCCGGCTGGTTGCACTGACGTAATGGCACCAGAAAGCGAGCCAGGCTGCAATCCCGAGAAACTTGAAGCCTTCCTCCACCACCTGAGCCGTCTCGTAGGAAAACGGGAAAAACCCCTCCTGGAGAGCATCCGTGAGCACGGATGCGCCAAGCAGCACCACCGACATCAGAAATGTGTCTCCGGCGAATCGCTGCAGGGGACCACGGAACTTGAACAGCAGCAGGCCCGTGAAGAAGGCGTAGGTGATGTACAGAAACGCCTCACCGAGGTAGCGGTCGTGCACAAGAAACATGTCGTCCAGGCAGAGCCAGAGAGAAAAGCCGCCACCGCAGTAGGCGAACTGGCGATAGGCCGCCGGGCCCTGGATCTGCCGTGTCGCCGCTGCGAACAAGGCGATCGCCGCGGCCGCCATCCACAGCAGATAGCCAACGCTGGAGAGAAATCCCTGGCCGAGCGGCGCATCACAGGACTGGGCCAGATCCCTGAGCACCAACTTGGCGCTGATGCCTTCAGCATTGCTCCAGAGCAGCGCGACGGCGTAAACCACAACCGCAGGCAGCAACGTGCGCAGAGCGGTGGAGCGAATGGTGGAGACGGTCATGACTGCATCTGAGCGAGGTAATTGCTGCTTCCCAAATCAAGCAGGCGGGAATCCTTGGCCACCACAGCGTCGTGAAGGCTGCTGCGGTACTCCGCCAGTCGCTGGGCCAAACCGGCGTGCGCCACCGCAAGGATCTGCGCCGCCAGCAGGCCGGCATTGAGCCCTCCCCCGATGGCAACGGTGGCCACTGGGATACCAGCGGGCATCTGCACGATCGAATGGAGTGAATCCACACCGGACAGCGCCCGACTCTGCACCGGGACACCAATCACCGGCAGGGTGGTGAGGGACGCCACCATCCCCGGCAGATGAGCGGCACCACCGGCTCCGGCAACAATCACGCCAAAGCCCTGATCACGGGCTTTCTGAGCGAAATCCACCATCTCAAGAGGAGTGCGGTGAGCCGAAAGCACCCTCACCTCCACGTCAACACCCAGCTCCCGCAGAATTGCTGCGGCGGGTTCCATGGTGGGAAGGTCGGAATCGCTGCCCATCACCAGGGCCACACGGGGAAGCACTGTCGTCACACGCAAAGACCGGCAAGACTTCCATCGTCTCCCGCGGCCGCCCCACCCACCACACCAGATGCGACGGATCACCGACGTGCGCCTGCCGCATCCTCTCCAGGGCGATGCGGATCAACGCCACACCCTCACCCTCGATCAAAACCTGGAGATTCAGACAATCCAGCGGATGACTGCCGGTGATGTGGAGGAATCCACAAGCTGGGAGGGGGACTGGATCAGCCCCCGCGCCATCGACCTGCAGATCAACGGCGGCCTCGGGTTGGCATTTCCTGAGCTGATCCCCGACGACCTGCCCCGACTGATGAAGCTGCTGGAGCTGCTCTGGCAGGACGGAGTCGAAGCCATTGCACCAACTCTGGTGACCTGCGGCGTGGCACCCCTGCGCCAGGCCCTTGCCGTGCTTCGGCAGGCCCGCTCCAAGGCAGGAGCCGGCTGTTGCCGTCTGCTTGGGGCCCACCTGGAGGGTCCTTTCCTGACGGAGGCCCGCCGCGGCGCCCATCCCCGGGAACACCTGGCCGCACCCAGCCTGAAGGCGTTGGAGGAACGGATCGGCGGGTTTGAAACGGAGATCTCGCTGGTGACCCTCGCCCCGGAGCTGGAAGGAGCCTGCAGGGTGATTCAGCGCCTGCGGGAGCTGGGCATCTGCGTTGCCCTGGGGCACAGCGCAGCCACCGACGAGCAGGCCAGGGCGGGATTCGATCAGGGGGTGGGAATGATCACGCACGCCTTCAACGCCATGCCGGGCCTGCACCACCGGGCACCGGGGCCGATCGGCGAGGCATGCCGTCGCGGCGGCATCGCCCTGGGGCTGATTGCCGATGGCGTGCACGTGGATCCGACGATGGCGGTGCTGCTGCAACGGCTGGCACCGGAACAGACCGTGCTGGTGAGCGATGCGCTCGCTCCCTATGGACTGAACGATGGTGAACACCGCTGGGACGAACGGGTGCTTCTGGTGAAGAACGGCACCTGCCGCCTGGCGGATGGCACCCTCGCCGGGGTGACCCTGCCGCAACTGGAGGGGGTCAAACGACTCGCAAGGTGGAGTGGCGCACCGTCTTCAGCCATCTGGAGTGCAACCGTGGCACCACGACGGGTGCTGCACACCGGTGTCTCGACACAGGACGCTCTGCTCGGACGCTCACTGAAAACACTCCTGCGCTGGGGCATGAGCGACGGGGAATTGCACTGGAGCTGCGCTGCTTAGGATCCCGCCGACACAGCCCCGTTTCCGATGGCCACCGATCCGCTGCTGATGCAGAAACAGGCCGAGAAACAGGAGGTGAAGGGCTACTTCGAAACCACCGGCTTTGATCGCTGGAATCGCATCTACAGCGAAAGCGACGATGTGAACAAAGTGCAGCGCAACATCCGCATCGGTCATCAGAAGACAGTGGATGAAGTGCTGGCCTGGATCCAGGAGAGCGGAGAACTCCGTGAGGTGAGCTTCTGCGATGCCGGCTGCGGTGTCGGCAGCCTCAGCCTGCCGCTTGCGAGCCTCGGTGCGGGATCGATCAACGCCAGCGACATCTCTGAAGCGATGGCCAGCGAAGCCGATCGCCGCGCCCGTGAGGCCGGCCTCGACATGAGCAAGCTCCACTTCAAGGCTTCGGATCTGGAGAGCCTCCAGGGGTCCTTTCACACGGTTTGCTGCCTGGATGTGTTCATCCACTACCCCCAGCAACCGGCCGAGGAGATGGTGAGACACCTCTGCAGCCTCACCGAAGAGCGGTTGATCGTGAGCTTTGCGCCCTACACGCCGCTTCTGGCTCTGTTGAAGAGCATTGGCCAGTTGTTCCCCGGTCCCAGCAAAACCACCCGGGCCTACACCCTCAAGGAACCAGGCATCGTCAAAGCAGCGGAGGCCTGTGGCTTCAGGCTGGTGCGCCGCAGCCTCAACAAGGCGCCTTTTTACTTCTCGCGTCTGATCGAGTTCCGCAAGGGATAAACCCATCCGAGGGCGGCTCAGCGCAGAGTTCTGCCCCGCCCATCTGGGTGAGACCTGCCAGTTTCCAGGCATGCAGGAGATAGCCACCGTCTCCGGGGGTTGCCGATGCCGATATCTCCCGACTGAGCCGATAGAGCGGATCTCCCCACAGGGGTGATCCCAGCTGAGCCAGGTGAATGCGGATCTGATGGGGCCTGCCGGTGGTGATCGCAACCTCCAGACGATCAGCATGGGGAGTTCGCTCCAACAGCTTCAGTTCGGAGTGGGCGGCGAGACGCTTCCGAACGGGCTCATCCCCAATCGGTTCCGGACCCCAGATCCAACCCAGCAACGGATGCCGCCGCTCGACCACATCGGAGTCCACCGCCAGCATCTGACCCTGCTTCAAACCAGGAACAGAGCGAGCCCAGGCCTGATAGACCTTGCGACAGCTTCCCCCCGGGCGGAACTGCCTGGAAAGCGAAGCCCTGGTCTGGGGATCCCTGGCACACACCTGCAAACCGGAGGTGAAACGCCCCAGCCGATGAACAGGCCGAGCCCCCGTGGGCTCGAGCAGTGCCGTCAGCGTATGGCGAAGAAAGCCACCACCTGGCATCACCGGCAGTCCAGAGGGCTTGTCAATCACCAGGAGATCGCCGTCGTCATGGATCACATTCCACTGATCGGGGACGGCTTCCTCCTGCCATGGGGGGCGATGCCAACAGAGGCTTTCCCCACCCAACAGCTCCGGGTCAGCTGAGAGCACAGAGTCGTTCAGGCTGATCTCACCGGCTGCAATCCGCTGCCGCCACACATCAGCGCCGGAATGTGGGTAGTGATTGGCCAGCCAATAGCTCACCGGGATCCCTGCGTCAGCTGGCAACACCCGGTCTTGGTAGATCCAGCCGTCGTTGAACGCGGACGCTCGCCAACCGGGTTTCAAGTCACCAGCCGATGCTCCAGGGCATAGCGCACCAGTTCGGTGCGGCTGGACGTGCCCGTTTTGTTGAACAACCGGCTCACGTACTTCTCCACATTGCGGATCGACGTCTCCAGCTGTCTGGCGATCTCCTTGTTCATCAACCCTTCAGCCACCAGCTGCAAAACGCTGGCTTCCCGAGGCGTGAAGCTGTGATCCACAGGCTCGGTGGAGGGAAGGGCCTCTGCCTGAGCCAGCAGTGAGCGAATCTCCGTGATCTGCTTGGCCATCTGGCCCATATCCGTATCGGCAAACCGAGCCGCTTCCTGCAGGAGCCGCTGCTGGCGCTGGGCCACGTTGCGCACCCGTGCCACCAGCTCATCGGGATCGAATGGTTTGGGGATGTAGTCATCCACCCCGGCCAGGTATCCCTGCGTGCGATCAGCGGTCATCCCCTTGGCCGTGAGGAAGATCACCGGTGTCCCGCCAAGCCGTTCATCCGCCCTCAGCTTCTGCAGAAAGCCGTAGCCATCCAGCCGCGGCATCATCACGTCGCTGATCACAACATCCGGCAGCATCTGCTGAGCCCTGGCGAATCCTTCCTCTCCATCCACCGCCGTCGTCACATCGAATCCCTCGTCCTCGAGGTAAGCCTGCACGGCTGTGCGCAGGCCTGGCTCGTCATCCACCAGCAGCAGGCGCGGCGCGGGTGCTGCGACCTCAGCGGATTCAGCGGTGTTGCTCGGGGCGTCGCTCATAACCGGAATCGCTCTGGCTGCAATGTATGGAGCCTGCGCTCAGGGGGCCAGTGCGGGTAACTGCTCCTGACGTTCGGGAATCAAGGTCGAAAA
>CAJWZW010000013.1 GCA_913050565.1 uncultured Synechococcus sp. | reverse complement strand
AAGAAGATCGTCTTGTTGCGATCCACCATCTCCGTGCTGGCGCCGTCCAGATCACGGATCACATCGAGCAGAGAACGAGCCCGCTCCGGTTGTGCGTTCGTGGACGCAACCTGGGGGGCATAACGGCTGAAACCACTGCTGCTCACCATGGTTTCTGTGCAGATGCGAGGAAGTTACGGATGAGTCATGGACGCCCGTGTAGCCGTTATTACGGAACCTGACTCCGCTGGGCCAGCGCGTCCTGTTGAAACCGCATCAGTTGCTGCACGCCAGGCTCCGCCAGGTTGAGCAGATCGTTCAGCTGCTGGCGGCTGAACGGTTCTCCCTCAGCCGTCCCCTGGATCTCCAGCAGGCGCCCGTCGCCTGCGATGACGACATTGAGATCCACCTCCGCTCGACTGTCTTCGCTGTAGTCCAGATCGAGCAGGGGGATACCCTCCACCAGGCCGACGGACACGGCTGCGAGGCGATCGCGAATCGGGTCGGCACTGATCAGGCCTCGGTTTTGCAGGGTGTTGCAGGCCTGGCGCAGGGCCAGCCAGGCACCGGTCACGGAGGCCGTGCGCGTTCCGGCGTCCGCCTGAATCACATCGCAGTCGATCAGCAGTGTCCTCTCGCCCAGGGCCTCCAGATCGAGCACCGATCGCAGGCTGCGGCCGATCAACCGCTGAATCTCCTGGGTGCGGCCAGACAGTTTCATCAGTTCCCGACGCTGACGTTCGGGTGTGGAGCCCGGCAGCAATCGGTATTCGGCACTGAGCCACCCCTTGCCTTCGCCCTTGCGCCAGCGGGGAACGCTTTCCTCCAGAGACACACTGCACAACACGGCTGTGCGACCGGTGCGAACGATCAGGGAGCTGAGGGCAAAACCCATGGGATCCCATTCGACACGGAACGGCCTCAGCGAATGAGCGTCTCTCCCGTCATTCCGCAGCGCTGGTGACGGAGACATCGCATCAAAGCTGTTATGTCGAGTCTGACAGGCAGGTCAGGGCCTAGACGGAATGTCACACCATGGATGGTGTTCAGATTCTTGATTACAGGCTCACCACCGCTACATTCGAGGTGTGCCGGGTTCGCCCGGGTCAACGGAGTCGTGATGACCGCAAGCCTGACCTCCCATCAATCCCCGCAGGGTTCGTTCGGTCGGGACCGCCATGCCCTTGAGCGGGCTGGGCTGCGACCACTGGTGCAGGCGCCGGTACGGCCTCCGTTGCATCTGGTGGAGCCCGAAGGGCAGCTCCAGATTCATACCTCAGCTTTTCGAGGCAGTTTTTCCAGTGTGCTCAGCCAGGCCGTGCGTTCCGCCGGTCTGGGCAGTCGCGTTGTGATCGCCCAGTTCCTCAAGGGCGGAGTCCGTCAGGGTCCGGGCGGAGAGGTTCAGCTCTGCGGTGGGCTGAGCTGGCTGCGACCAGACGTACCGGCCTGTGTGTCCGAGCCCGATCAGCTTGAGACCGCCGCTGCTGCTGTTGGCGCCATCTGGGAGATCTGCAGTGGCCATCTCCAGAGCGGTGAGGTGGATCAGCTCGTGCTCGATGAAGTCGGGCTGGCGGTGGAGCTGGGATACATCGCTGAAGATGATGTGCTGTCGTCCCTTCAGCAGCGCTCACCAGCACTGGATGTGATCATCACTGGACCATCCATCCCGCCCAGCGTGATGGCCATGGCTGATCAGGTCACCCAATTGCGTCGAGGATTCTGAATGCTCAAGAACGACCGCTGGATCACGGAGCAGGCTGCTCAGGGCATGCTCGAGCCGTTTCAGAGCGGTCTTGTTCGTCACCTCGATCCTGATCATCGGGAGCGTCCGGTGCTCAGTTTCGGTTGTTCCTCCTATGGCTACGACCTGCGCCTTTCACCGCAGGAATTTCTGATCTTCCGGCATGTTCCGGGAACCGTGATGAACCCCAAGCGGTTCAATCCGGCCAACCTGGAACCGACGCCCCTGCATGAAGACGAGGATGGTCGCTATTTCATCCTTCCAGCCCATTCCTACGGGTTGGGTGTTGCCCTTGAAAAAATGCGGGTGCCACCGAACATCACGGTGATCTGCCTGGGCAAGAGCACCTACGCCCGACTCGGAATCATCGTCAACACCACACCGGCCGAAGCCAGCTGGGAAGGGCATCTCACCCTTGAGTTCAGCAACAGTTCCGGGGCCGACTGCCGGATCTATGCCGATGAAGGCATCTGTCAGCTGCTGTTCTTCGAGGGGGATCCCTGCGAAACCACCTACAGCGATCGCCAGGGCAAATATCAACACCAGCCCGAGCGCGTCACCCTGGCGAAGGTCTAACCATCGCCTGAATCAGGGGGCGAGCCGGGCTTTGTGCAGCCGATTCTTTTCGTACCAGGCTGCAAATTCCGGTGCCCACTTCTCCATGTGAGGCCACATCAGATCGCAGAGCTGTCGGATCTCGAGCTGTGCATCCTGTTTGGCCCGAAGATCCATGAAATGCAGAAAGGCCCGCAAGCTGAAGCTCGCAATGAAGTGCTGGCGGTAATCGAACGGAAGAATTCCCCGCGCATGTTCTTCCGAGAACCCTGAGCGCAGAAGATCGCGATAGCGCTCAGCCGAGCGCTGACAATGCTCAAGGTCGATGGACCGTTGTTCCTCGGTGTAGGCGTATTTGTTGCCGATCCGCGCTCTGTATTCACCCACCGGACGCAGATAGAACACCTCCTCCAGATCCAGCTCCCCATCGGCGGCCCGGCAGATGCGTTCACCGGTGTATCGCATGGACTGCACATCGAAGCTGACGCCGACCCGGTGAGTACGGGCCTGCTGCATCACGGAATGGGGGAACCAGCCCACATTGAGCATGATCTGGGCATGTTCAAAGGGGCCGAAGTGCCCCCGATCCCCGGCGACCAGACGTTTGATGCAGATTTCCCCCGCACGCGTCTCATCGGGCCAGCTCTCACGGTTCCCGGCGACGAAATCCTCGCTGTAGTCCTGATGCATGGCCGCGTAAACGCATTGCTGCGGGTTCGGCGTTGCAGAGATCAGGTCAACCCTGAAGCGGTCCATGGATGGCAGCCGTTATGCAGCAGAAGCTAGCCGTGGCTACGCGGCCCTGCTCCCAGTCCGGAGGCGACAGTGCCAGAGCTTCGATCACTGCTGGCACCAACCCCCTGAAGCTGGGGCAGGGGTTCGCCGTTGATCAACGACGCCGCGAGCTGCTGGAGCTCCTGCTCGCGTCGCAGGCCTACCGAGCGGCCCACAGGCTGGCCTTGCGCATCGAAAAGATTCAGCTGGGGGATGCCGTTGACGTCATACCGGTCCACGAGGTCCTGCCAGCGCGGATTGTCGACATTCACCATCACCACGTCGAGTCTGTTGGCCTGGGCCTGTTCCAGCTTCAACATCGCCGGCGCCATTTCACGACAGACCTGACACCAGTCGGCGTAAAACTCCACGATTGTCGGGCGACCGTTGCTGAGGGCCACATCCGGTTCAAGCGATCGGCGGGCAAGCTGGTCCAGGGGAGAACCGCTCTGCAAACCTCCGCGAGCCAGGGTGAGCCCGATGGCCAGAGCCACAGCGGCGATCACAAGAATGGAACGCTGAACTGGACCCAGCGGTGACGATTGAGGAGCGCCGGTCATGCTCCAAACACGATTGCGTTCACTCTGGCAGTCCTGGAATAACGATGCGGTTAGCGTTTTTCCATGGAACTGATGCGCTGGCTCAGCCTGCCGCTGCGGGCGCCCCTGTTGATCGTCCTGTTCGGCGTTGCTGCGGTGATGGGCCATCAATGGACTCTCCTCGCACCTCAGTTCAGTGCCACCAGTGGACTGCCGCTGCCCCTGTTGCTGGGCCTGGAGATTCTGCAGCTGTTGTCTGTGCTGATCCTCTGCACGATGCCGGATCTGCTGATGCGTCGTGTCTCGTTGCTGATGGCGTCAAGTCGCTCGATGACCCTCCTGGTCACCTTGCTAGTGGTGATCGGTGCCGGCATCTATCTCCTGCGGCTCAACGTGCTGAGCGACGTGTTGATCATTGCTTCAGCCCTCTTGCTCGCCAGGCTTGATCTGGTGCGCATCGGTCTGGATGCGACACCTCTGGTCTCAATGGTGTTGCTGGGAAGCCTGCTCTTCGGAGGAGTTGTTCTCGGCCACTGTCTCCCTCATCCGGGTTTCGTCACGGCGACACTGCCAGGGTGAGCGGTCCGCATAGCTGAGCAGGTTGTCCAGAACTTTCTTGAGGTAGAAGCGGGTTTCGGGGTAAGGAATCCGTTCCACCCAGAGCTCGATCGCATCGTCCCTGCTCGGTTGCGGCCAGTTCGCCACGGTTGTGGGACCTGCGTTGTAACTGGCAATGCTGCGGAAGGGATCCCCCTCCCAGAACTCAAGAAGCTCCAACAGGTAGGCCGCTCCCAGGGGGATGTTCACCGATGCCTTCATCAGATCAGCCTCATTCAGAGGCTGTTCGCTCAGGGACGCTGCTGTGGATGGCAGCAGTTGCATGAGGCCAACAGCCCCAGCGCTGGAGCGGATGTTGGCGGAGAAGCGCGATTCCTGTTTGGCGATTGCCAGCAGCAGCTCCGGGCGGATCCCGGCGCTTTGTGCCGCCTCTTCGATGATCTCTCGATACGCCAGGGGGTTCTGACTGCGATGCAGCTCACGCCGCTGGGGACAGCTCGGTGAAATCCAGCGCACATTCAGACGCCACAGCTGATCGAGGCCGTTCCAGGGATCGTCGACGCCGAGCCTCAGTCGTCCCTCCACCAGCTGCTCTTCGGGTTGCAGCGAACGCTGTCTGGGTCGACGCTGCAACCAGGCATCCCAGGCCAGATCGTTCAGCCCCAGCCTCCACAGCTCGTCAACATCGCTGAAACCGCTGTGAAGCGGCGCCCAGCTCTGCTCCAGTGAGGCTGGTTCGACACTGCGAAGATCGAGAAACTGCTCCCCCTGCAGCCGGTTCGCCGCACGCCAGCGGTAGTAGCCGGGCGGGTGGCGCAGCAGGAGAGTTTCCCAGTGCCGATGGGCTTCATCCGTGTTGCCCAACTCGGCTTCACTGAAGCCGAGCCAGAAGCGTCGTCGGGCCTCGAGGGGCGGCGGCACACTTTCCTCCGGCAGTGCTTCAAGCAAGTCCCTGGCCTGCCCCCAGTTCTCATTCAGCAGTGCGTCGCGTGCTTCATCCCACTGCAATTGCCAGCTGTCGCGGTCCTTTGGCCAGCGCTTCAGCACGCTGAGTGTGCCCTCTCCCCCGTTCATCCGTGCCCTGGCCGCAGCCACGGCGGCGGTTCGCTCGGCGAGGGCGCGCGGAATGGCCTCCAGGAGAGCTGGATCGGGAGTCTGAGGAGCCATCAACAGCCGCACGGCTTCGGTGCTGGCGGAGTGATCGGGGTGCTGCCGGATCAGCTTCAGCAGAAGGTCCTCGCCGTCCCGACGTTGGTTCGCATCTCCCTGGAGCAGGGCCCGCCCAACGGCCAGGCCTGTTTCAGCGGACGCAACACCGTCGCGCAAACACAACTTCGCCGAGTTGGCCCGTCCCAGCATCCCCAGTGCCCAGGCGAGCCGTTGCCGCTCCAGAGGCGATGGCGTCTCCATTTCGCAGGCCTGACGGATCCGCTCTTCGGCTCCTGTCCAGCGCCAGCCCCAACGGGCCAGATGCAGGCCGCCCCGATGGCTGGTCGACTCGGCTGGATCCATGGCTGCTGCTGTTGCCAGAGCAGCCGGATGGCCCGGCTGGAGTGCCAGCAACTCCTGATGCCGTTCAGGGAAGCGTTGTCGGGCACGGGCGCTGGCCGGTTCCTGCGGGAAGCGATGAAGCAGCTCACGCCACAGTTCGTCAGCTCGGTCATTGGCGCCCCTGGCCTCGGCAGCCTCGGCCTCCAGCAAAAGACTCACCGCCGCCAGGGAATGATTGCCCCAGCCCTGACTTCTGAGTTCATGGCCGTTGCTGGTCATCAGCAGAGCCGCCTGACGCCTTCGGCCAGGGTCAGGGGACCATCGGTACACCCGCCAGAGTTCCGTGTCCGAAACAGTCGGGTTCAGTGGCCGGTGGTGGGTGCGCAACAGAACCTGGCCGGCCGCGGCCACCCCAAGGCTGATTCCCGCTGTGGTCAACAGCAGCAGCGCAGCGGTCCGGGAAGCAGGGGTCAAACCGTCGCCGGAACTTTCCTCATTCTGAAGCGCTGGCCGTAGTCTTCGGGCCACAAAGCCGAAGGACCATTCAGAGCGCCATGTCACCCATAGGACCCAGCCTCGGTGCCGCTGCTCCCGGTTTCGGGACCGACGGAATCCGTGGTCATGCGGGAACCGTTCTGACGCCTGCTCTCTGCCTGCAGGTGGGCTACTGGATGGGACAGGTGCTGGAGCAGGACGGACCTGTTCTGATCGGGATGGATTCCCGCAGCAGCGGCAGCATGCTCGTTGCGGCCCTGACCGCTGGACTGACGGCGAGCGGCCGCGATGTTTGGACCCTCGGCCTCTGCGCCACGCCGGCAGTTCCTCTACTGATTCGGAAGGTTGGTGCCGCAGGGGGCCTGATGGTGTCGGCCAGCCATAACCCCCCGGCGGACAACGGCATCAAGGTGTTCGGTGCTGATGGAACCAAACTGCATCCGGATCGCCAGGCACGAATCGAGGCAGGGCTCCGGGGTGACCTAGAGCATCGCTCCGTTGTCCGCTGCGGCGTGAGCTGCCAGCGCGATGATCTGCTGGAGGCTTATCAGGATGCCCTTCTGGCATCGGTTGGAACTCTGCGGCTCGATGGAGTTCCGATCGTGCTCGATCTGTGCTGGGGATCGGCCACAGCCAGTGGCGCCGAGGCCTTTCTTGCCCTCGGCGCCGACCTGACGGTCCTCCATGGCCAGCCCGATGGTGAGCGGATCAATGTGGACTGTGGTTCCACCCAGCTTGAGCCCCTCAGTCAGGCCGTGCTTCAGCGTGGAGCCGCCATGGGATTTGCGTTTGATGGTGACGCCGACCGGATGCTGGCGGTCGATTCCCGTGGACGCGTGGTCGATGGCGACCACGTGCTGTTCCTCTGGGGATCCGTGCTCCAGGATCGCCAGGCCCTGCCCGATCAGCGTCTGGTTGCCACGGTGATGTCCAACCTCGGCTTTGAACGGGCCTGGGAGCGCAGAGGTGGTGTGCTCGAACGCACTCCGGTTGGGGATCAGCACGTTCATGCGGCCATGGTGGCCAACGGCGCAGCCCTGGGCGGTGAGCAGTCCGGTCACATCCTTGCCGCGTCCCATGGTCTCTGTGGTGATGGGGTCCTGACAGCCCTGCAGCTCGCCACCCTTTGCCACAGCCAGGGGATCAGTCTCGATCACTGGATGGATCGCAGTTTCCAGGCTTATCCCCAGAAACTTGTGAATGTCACGGTGCCCGACCGGTCGCGGCGCAAGGGCTGGACCCGGTGTGAACCGCTTGTTGAAGCCGTCCATTCCGCGGAAGCCAGCATGGGAGACACCGGTCGTGTCCTCGTCCGGGCCAGCGGCACAGAGCCCGTGTTGCGCGTCATGGTTGAAGCAGAACGCCAGGAAACCGTGGATCGGTGGACCGGCCATCTGGCTTCCCTGGCAGATCAACATCTCAACGCCGCCTGAGACTCAGCTCCTTCCCGATGGTCAAGGCGCCGTGACAGGCATCCCCGGTGGCATCAACCCAGGTCACATCGCCGAGTTCCTGCCGCACGGCTCGCTCCACCGCCTGGCGGAAGTGATGCAGATGCGTCAGACCTCCCCCATGGCCCACGAGGTTGGGACGATCCATACCCAGGACTCCGGCAACGGTGCCGGTACACCTGGCCAGGGCAGAGGCTGACCGGGTCACGATGGTTTCAGCTTCGGCCAACCCGGCCGCGGCGCAGTCCACAACGGTTGGTGCCAGCGCTGCAATCCTGGCGGCGTCACAGTCCGGCTTCACCACCAAGGCCTTGACCTGCGCTGCCGAGTCGCAGGACAGCTGCTGCCATAGGTCCCGGCGCAGCTGGTGGTCAGGCAGTCGTCCATCGGCCATGGCCACGCTGAGTTGCAAGCCCTGGTGGCCGAGATCGAAGGTGGATCCCGCACCGTCCAGTCGCCAGCCCCAGCCCCCACAGCGGTGCTCCTGACCCTCACGATTGCGGCCGGTGCAGATCATGCCGGTGCCGCTAATGATCACGATGCCATCGCCGTCAGGAAACGCCCCCCGGAGGGCGGTGCATTCATCTCCGGTGACGTCCACCCTCTCAAGGGGAAGCTGCAGCGCCTCTGCCAGGAGCTCACAGGCGCTGGCCTGAAGCCCTGTTCCCTGTTCGATCCCGCTTGCCCCCACCACCGCGGCGTCCAGTTCGGGGCTCTGGGCTGGCCCCAGTGCTTCGGCTGCGCTGCAGCGGATGGCATGGAGAAATCGCTCCCGGGCATGGGCCGCCGCCAGATGACTCACGCCAGGACCGCGCCCCTCCCCATGGATGATCCAGGCCTGGCCATCCCATCGGCTGACCCGGCAACGGGTGCTGGTCTGACCGGCATCGAATCCAGCGATCAACATGGGTGATGGTCAGACCGGGTGGACAGACTGGCCAGGCAGAACCAACCGATCAGCTGGACTTCCGGTCGGAAGAAAATCGTGTCGGTGATTCCCTGAGTCAGCAGTCCAGCGATGCCGGCCAGGCAACCGATGGCGATCAGACCGCTGGAGCCACCGAGGTGCAGACCGCTCCTGACACCGCTGACAAGCAGTCCGCAGCAGGCGAGCAAACCAGGAACACCCATCTCCACCATCAGTTCCAGGGGGACCGAGTAGGCGCTCAGAGCGTTGAACTTGGGTTGTTGGTACAGCGGATACATGCTGTTGAAAGCGTTGTTCCCCGGGCCGATGCCCAGCCATGGGCGGTCCTGGATCATTTCAACCGCTGCCAACCAGACGTTGATGCGGAAATTGTTCGAGCTGTCCCCTCGGCCCGCCACAAGGCTCACCACCCGCGTGCGGATCGGCTCCAGCTGCGTGGCAGCGATCACCACCAGCACGCCCCCCGCAAACAGCACACCCAGGGGAACCAGGCGTCGCCAGAGCGGCGGCCATTCAGCGGTGCTGCGCAGCAGCAACAGGAACACCAGCACCGCCATGGCCGCGAGCAGCCCCAGCCAGCCACCACGGCTGTAAGTGAACAGAACAGCGGTGGCGCTCAGCAGGCCGGTGACCGCCGCAAACACCTTCTGCCCCAAACCCTGCCAACGAAACACGGCGACAACGGCCAACGGGACGATCGGAAGCAGATATCCCGCCAGGAGATTGGGGTTGCCCAGTGGGCCGTAGATCCTGATCGCGCCGGTGCTCATGGATCCGGGGTCAGCCCAGCGGGCCAGTTCCTCGGTGGAGGCATACAACTGGCGCAGGGCCAGAACACTGCTGAGAACACCACCGCAAAGAAGGGCTGCCAGCAGCCGGTCCCACCAGACGGGACGGCTTCTGAGCAATCGGCACAGGAGTGCGTAAACCCCCATGTAACTCATCAGTTTGAGCAGTCCTTTCGCTGCGGCGAGTGGCACCGGTGACCATCCGGTGCTCAAGCAGGCCAGCGCCAGAATCAACAGAAGCCATCTCCCTGTTGCCCCGATTCGACCTGGAGGGCTGCAGAGCGACCAGAGCAGCCAGAGCAGCCCTGAAGCAAGGATCTCCAGGCCCAGACCGCTGCGGCTCACGAATGGAAGCCCCGCCAGAAGGAGCATCAGCACGGCTCCAGAGAGCTGCTCAATCCGGGTCAGAGCCGCAGGCGAGGCAGGGATGCAACCCTGCCAGCGCAGAAGCAGAGGGGTCGGACGCCGCTCCGGCGGTTCAGCCATCAATCAGGACTCGCTGGAGACACCTTCTGCCGGATTATCAATCTCCTGCCAACGGTTTTCCAGCGTGTCCCGATCCGGCAGTGGTTGTCGGTTGCGCTGATAGAGCACCCGGTAGACCGGGAGCGCCTGTTCGAGCACATACCGCTCCCGTTCCGTCGGCACCGGCAGTGGGTTCTCCAGCCTCCAGGGCCGGGCATCTGCTGCCGGTCGATCGAAGCATCCGCAGAGCTCCGTGAGCTTCACCATCGGCTCAATCACCTCCGGCACATCGCTCTGGAGGAACAACTCCCGACCCGGTTCCAGGGCCGCGGCGATGGCCAGGAGCAACGGTGGCTGCAACACCCGGCGTTTGCGGTGGCGGCGTTTGAACCAGGGATCCGGAAACTGGATTGAAACCCTGTGCAACAGATCGGTTGGCAACGCCTTCAGCCAACCCTCCAGGCTGATGTTCGCGTTGCAGAACAGGACGCGAACGTTGCCGTGCTCGCTGGCCAGAGCATCGCGATCGGCCGATTGCACCAGCGGACGGCGGATCTCCACCCCCAGATGGTTCCAGGACGGCTGTTGTTCGGCCAGGCCAAGCAGGCAGCGACCTCGCGCGCAGCCGATATCCAGATGCACCGGCTGTTCAGGACGCTCAAACAGCTGTTCCGGCGGGGGAAGCTGCAGAGGCAGCTGGAAAAAGCGACTGAGGGGATTGACGTGCTGGCGCAACGATCAGATCAACCGGCTGTGAGAGGTGGATCCTGCCGCAGCAGCCCCCAGCAGGCCGTGTAGCCGTGCAGATGGGTTGAACCGGCGACAGGCCCGATCTCTCCATTGCAGAACGCCCCTGCCATCGGCAGGTCGGGCATCACCTGGCGCCCGATGGTCACATCACCATCCGGAGCTCCGAACAGACCCTTCCCACGTCCAAGACAGGCCATCAGCAAGCCGAACACCGGAGCGTTGTCATCTGCTGCTGCGGCAGCCTGAAGAAGACTGAGCGCTTCCTCCCGCGAGGCATCGGCCTCCCTCAGCTGGAACTGGACATTCATGCCTGGGCGGACGCGATCCGCCACCGCCACCGCTCCGTTCTTCGGATCCACACCGATCAGGTTGCGCACCAGAAAAGCCCCGTCGTTCCCGGCGGGGTGATCCGGGTTGAGCTGGAGGTTGCGCCGCTCTATTCCAAGGAACAGTGAGTGGCGCACGCGCTCCCTGTCCGCGCTGTTCAGGCCTGCCAGCACCCTCTGCAGGCAGGCCACGGGCGTATCCCTGCGCTCCCCGTCACTCAGTTGCAGAAGCACGTTGCGCTGAACCTGCTCGATGGAGAAGACGGGGCCGATCGGACGGCAACCCTGGGCCACCACGGTGTCGAGACGCCAGTCTCCCCCGATGGAGCAGACCACCGCTCCGGTCACAACCCGGTCATCCAGCAGAAGGGACCCATGGGGTGCGTTGTGGGGGCTCGCGATCCCACCGATCGTCGCGGCATCCGGGAAGGCGTAGTCCAGCCCGCTGATCAGATCATTGATGTTGTTCGTTGTGGGATCAATCAGCAGAATCTGGCTGCGACAGTGCTCGGGCGGAATACCGCTCCACTCCTGCCACTGCAGTGCCGGACCATCGAGATCAGGCAGGGATTCCGTTGACAGTCCCACCGAAGTGATCTCGGATCCCGGCAACTGAAGCAGGGTGACACTCAGAGACGGTGCCTGTTCGATCTCCGCTGCAGCTCCATCGGCGCGGGTCCCCACCACGCCGCCACCGGCGGCACCGATCCAGTGGCGGGACCTGAGCTCCTGCCGGAGCAGGGGCAGAAGTCTCGGCAGGTCACTGGCATATCCCGTGGAGGCGAAAACCAGGGCAAGGTCGGCTTCCCCGCGACGTCCCAGCTGACTCACCACATCTCTGACCGCCTCGTCCAGGGACGGTTTGGTTGACAGGGCGGAACGGCAGTAACGGGTTTTCGCAGCCGCGTTGAACCAGTCGAACGGTGGGAAACGCATCATGGTCCGGACCCTATCAATCCTGCAGAGAGGACTGAGACATCGATAATGACGCCACCTTGATGCCCGGTCTTGAACGAACTGTCCTACCGCGCTCTGGTCTGGCTCACCTACCGGCTCGGGGCCACGGTTGCGTTGGGATTACCGCTGGTGCTGCTGGTCTGGGCAACCTGGCGCCGCGATCCAATGGTTCAGCGCCTGATGGGCCTTTACTGGAAGGTGGCGAGCCTGATGGGGATCAGCCTTCTGCTGCTCACCGATGAACGCCCGATCGGTTTTCTCACGGCGCTTGTGGCACCGGTGCTGATGGCGATGAGCGTGTGGTTCTGGGTTGATCTGAATGAGGAGCTGGCAGACCAGCCGCTGTGGCGTCCCCTGCCCCTGACCGTTCGTCTCTGGCGCTGGGCTTTCAGTGGGTTTGCCGTCCTGAGTGTGGGAATGAGCATCACGGCTCTCGGCTGCCTTGATGCTCCGGGTCTCAGCGCGTGTGCTCCCTGGCTGGAGGCTCCCCAGCGCATGCACCGCGTGGCTGAGGTGATGTTTGATTTCGTCTTCGGAGGCGAGTGGACCCGCACCGTCTCTGCCTTCCTTGGCTACGCGGCACTGGTGGCTTACCTGGCAGGAGCCCTGCAGTGGTTGTTGGTGAGACTCCCCCGCTACGGCCGGGTTGCTGGTGAATTCTGATGAGTGATCTCGACCTGGTCCAGCAACTCGAGGAGCGCAGTCGCCTGGCTCCCGATCGTGTGGTGCGGCTGACGGGAATGGTGGCCGGTGAATCGTTTGAGTTGTTGATCTTCCGCGGTTTCAGCAGCAGCACCACCCATCCCACAGCTTTTGATCCGGATGCTTCGGTGCTTCCGGATGGCACCAGGCTTGACAGTGCTGAACTGCTTGAGGGCCCGCTCAATCCCGCGAACAGCGCGGTGATGGCAGGTCCGATGACCCCGATGGATCTGCTGGCTCAGGCCAGCTGGTGAGTCCGGCGTTCAAGGATTCCCACACAGCGACCGCAGACCGTGGCGTGCTCGGCATGTCTGCCGACATCTCCTTCGTAATGCCAGCAGCGATCGCACTTGGTGCCTCGGGCCCGGGTCACTTCGATCAATGAAGTGGCGTCGTCCTGGCTGGCCAGCACTTCCGCCCAGGGTTCACCACCCAGCTGGAGCTGGGACACCAGAAGCCAGTCGCGAAGTCCATCCACTTCCGCATCTCCGTTGTCGCGGAGCCACTCCAGGGCTGATCTGAGCTCAGGGCTGCGGGCTTCAATGCGCACCGCTGATTCCAGTGAAGCTCCAAGCTCCTGACGGCTGCGGCATTCCTCCAGCACCCTGTTCACAGCCGCCCGCAGATCGCGCAGCTCCTGGACGGGGGCAGACAACGCGTCGTTTCTCCACTCCTCCGGCACAGTGGGCCAGCCGCGCTGGAAGACGGAGGTCTCCACCACGGGGTACGGCAGGTTCTGCCAGATGTCTTCGGCCATGTGGCACAGCACGGGGGCGATCAGGCCTGCGAGACGTTCGATGATCAAGGCCATCACGGTCTGACAGCTCCGCCGGCGACGATCGGCGGGGGCATTGACGTAGAGACGGTCCTTGGCGATGTCGAGGTAGAAGTTGGACAGATCGGTGACGCAGAAGTTCTGCAGCAGCTGGAAGAAGCGGAAGAATTCGTAGCTCTCGAACGCTGTTGTGATTTCATCCATCACCTCGGCGGTGCGCTGCAGCATCCACCGATCCAGCAGCGGCAGTTCCGCCACGGGAATCGAATCCGCTGAAGGGTTGAAGTCGTGGAGGTTGCCCAGCAGGTATCGGCTGGTGTTGCGAACCTTTCGATAAACATCGGCCAGCTGCCGCAGGATGCCGGAGCCGATCGGCACATCAGCGGAGTAGTCAACGGAGCTGACCCACAGACGCAGAACGTCCGCGCCGTAGGGGGGATCCTGTTTCTGGTTCTTGCCACCCTCGATGATCACCATCGGATCAACGACGTTGCCGAGGGATTTGCTCATCTTCCGCCCCTTCTCATCCAGGGCAAAACCATGGGTCAGGACCCGTTTGTAAGGAGCATGGCCATTGACGGCCACGGAGGTGAGCAGCGAGCTCTGGAACCAGCCGCGGTGCTGGTCCGACCCTTCGAGATACAGATCAGCCGGGTAGCTGAGGTTCTCGCGCTGACTGGCGACGGCTGCCCAGCTTGAGCCGGAATCGAACCAGACATCCATGGTGTCCGTCCCCTTGCGCCACTGCTCCGCCTGAGTGGCGTAGGCAGGGGGAAGAAGATCGGCTTCGTCCTTCTCCCACCAGATGTCGGCGCCGTGCTCGGCGATCAGAGATTCGACATGGGCCAGGGTGTCGGCGTTGAGCAGCACCTCACCGTTGCTGCGGTTGTAAAAGACCGGGATCGGCACACCCCAGGTGCGCTGACGTGAAATGCACCAGTCCCCCCGCTCTCTCACCATCGCTTCGATCCGGTTGCGCCCGGATGCCGGGGTCCACTCCACTGCGTCGATGGCATCAAGGGCCTGTTGTCGGAAGCCGTCCACCGAGGCGAACCACTGCTCGGTGGCGCGAAAGATCGTGGGCTTCTTGGTGCGCCAGTCGTAGGGATAACGGTGGCCGTAGGTCTCCTGCTTGAGCAGTGCGCCGGCCTTCTCCAGCGCCTCGATGATGGCGGGGTTGGCGTCCTTGAGAACGTTCAGCCCCTCGAAGGGACCCGCCTCCGCTGTGAGAGTGCCGGCTTCGTCAACGGGGCAGAGCACGGGCAGGCCGTTCTTCTGGCCGGTCTGAAAGTCGTCGACTCCATGCCCCGGAGCGGTGTGCACCAGCCCTGTTCCGGACTCGGTGGTGATGTATTCGCCGCCGATCACCACCGGGCTGGTGCGATTCAGCAGAGGATGTCGATAAATCAGGTTGGCCAGCAGAGCGCCTTTCACCGTGGCGCGGCGGCTGAGAGGAAGCGCCAGTGTTGTGGTCAGAGTGTCAACCAGGTCGGCGGCCACCAGCAGCAACCGGCCGTTTCCATCGTCGGCCAGGGTGTAATCCAGCCGTTCGTTCACGGACACCGCCAGGTTGGCCGGGATGGTCCAGGGGGTGGTGGTCCAGATCGCCACCTGCAGGGACCTGCCGAGCTCCGATGGATCGCTGGGGAGCTCGATCCCCTCAGCATTCAGGACCTCCCTCAGAGCTGAGGGAATCTCCACCGCCGGGAAGGCTGCATAGATGCTGGGGCTGGTGTGGCCGTCCGGGTACTCCAGCTCCGCTTCAGCCAGGGCGGTGCGGGAGCTGGGGCTCCAGTGCACAGGTTTCAGCCCCCGGTAGATGTGCCCCTTGAGCAGCATCTTCCCGAACACCTTGATCTGGGCGGCTTCGTAGCTCTTCTGCAGTGTGAGATAAGGCTGTTCCCAGTCTGCCCAGATGCCCCAGCGCTGGAACCCCTTCATCTGGCCATCCACCTGCTTGCGGGCGTACGCGGCGGCCTTCTTGCGCAGCTTGAACGGCGTCAGGGCCTTGCGTTGCTCCGCATCCATCGACTGCAGAACCTTCAGCTCGATCGGGAGACCGTGGCAGTCCCAGCCCGGGACGTAGCGCACCCGGCGGCCCTGCATCACCTGGTACTTGTTGATCACATCCTTGAGAACCTTGTTCAGGGCGTGACCCATGTGCAACGCCCCGTTGGCGTAGGGAGGTCCGTCGTGCAGCGTGAAACAGGGGCCGTTGTTCTCCAGCCCCAGCGTTCCGTCAATCCCGTTGTCTTTCCAGAACGCCTGAAGTTCCGGCTCGCGTTTCACGGCGTTGGCGCGCATGCCGAATCCCGTTTGCAGCAGGTTGAGCGTGTCCTTGTAGGAGGGACGTCCCTCGGCGGCGGCGTCGCGCTTCTCCTTGCTCACGGTCGTTCTTCCTGATCGGGGGATTATCAGTCCTCGACGCCGCTGGCGGTCTGTTCAGGGTTGGCTGTTGTCGAAGGAGTGGCTGTTGACACCGTTGAGATCGCTTCCTCATCAGGACGGACCCAGACCTTGTCGGCCACGCCGGAGCGGCCGGACGGTTTGAGTTGCTTGACCACCCCACCCAGGCCTTCCCCCAGGCTGCCCATCGCTGTTTTCAGCTGACGCAGGCTGGTCAGCCAGTGATCGACCGATCCGAGCCGTTGCTTTTCGTCCTCACTGAGTGCCTGCCAGCGCGCCTGACTGATTTCTGCGGTGAGGCGGGAGATCAGCAGACTTCCACACAACACAGCCAGCATTGGAGCGCCTCGCAGGCGATCACTGCTTGTCACCAGCACGAGGCCGAGAAGCAGCACCACGGCACCCCATATCCCGTCGCGTGGGCGGCTGAGCTCGACAGCCAGAAGCGGCAGCAGCAGCACGGCAAGGCCGAACAACAGGCAGAGATCACCGCTCAGGGTCGCCAGCATCCGCTCTCCCTTTCACACACAACCATTTTGTGCCGTTCCATCCAAACCAGCACATGCTCAGCCTGCGTGATCGTTGGGGCTCCGGTTTGGGTATCCAATATCCCTTCTGGACAACAACGTCCCAGGACATGTCGGCCTGAAGAAGGATCCGGATCAGAGGCTTTGCGCAGAAGAAATGTTTGTCCGAATGAAATGGCCTGGCGGGGCACATCACTCGGTTTCCGGCGATTTTTCGTTGGGTTGAAAAGTGCTCTGCTGGATTCAGTCCGTTCCATTGCGAGTTCATCCGCCGTTGCGTGCCGCTCGAACCGGCACCTGAGCGGTTCGCCTGATGGCGTCATCAACTGACCACGCCTGATGGACGGGCTCTGCGTTGCCTGGGGAGAGAGGGCGTACAAATGACGCTCATCGAGGTGCCATAGGAGGCGCTGGGAGCGTGTCAAATCCGGGCTCGATCCGCGTCGATTCGCCGGAACGTGAGTCGATCGCAACAGCGCTCCCGTGCCTGTTGAAAACCCAATAAACGCCAGTCAGCCTGGGATTTCAGGGGTTGCCGTCTAACATTCTCTCGACGCCCACCTGGCGGAATTGGTAGACGCGCTGGTTTTAGGTACCAGTGACCCAGGTCGTGGGGGTTCAAGTCCCCCGGTGGGCATTCACTTCCCTAATTTGTGAAGGGACTTTTTCAGAAGCGTTGCCTGACCTCGGGACGATTCAGAGCCGCGAGCAGGATCAGCTGCTCAATCCTGTTCGGACGAGGTACCGCTCGGTGCCGCGGGAGTTCGTTGACCCCCCTGCCGCACTGAATCCAACGGTGGGATTGTTCATTGGTGGATATGTCCTTGCAGCCCTGACCATCTGGGGCTGGTTTGTGGGTGGATGGCCCTTGCCTGTGCTGCTGTGCACGGGGTTCCTGTCGCTGCATCTCCAAGGCACCGTCATTCACGACGCCTGTCACAACGCTGCGCACCCCAACCGCTGGATCAACCAGGCCATGGGCCATGGTTCAGCTCTTTTGCTGGGCTTCAGTTATCCGGTCTTCACACGGGTGCATCTGGAGCACCATGCCCATGTGAATGATCCGAAGAACGATCCGGATCACATCGTCAGCACCTTTGGACCTCTCTGGCTGATCGCCCCGAGATTTTTTTACCACGAATGGTTCTTCTTCCAGCGTCGGCTCTGGAAGCGCTGGGAACTGATGCAATGGGGCTTCGAACGCAGCGTGTTTGTGGTGATTGTTCTGGCTGCTGCGAAGTTCGACTTTCTACCGTTCATCTTCAATTGCTGGTTTGCTCCGGCCCTGATGGTTGGGGTGACGCTGGGCCTCTTCTTTGACTACCTGCCACATCGCCCGTTCACTTCACGCAATCGATGGACCAATGCCCGGATCTATCCAGGTCGTTTGATGAACTGGTTGATCATGGGCCAGAACTATCACCTGGTGCATCACCTCTGGCCGTCGGTTCCCTGGTTTGAGTACAAACCCGCCTACGAGGCCACAAAGCCGCTTCTCGATTCCAAGGGGTCACCCCAGAGGCTTGGGATTTTCGAGACCCGCTCCGATGGTTACAACTTCCTCTACGACATTCTCGTGGGAGTTCGGAGTCACAAGGCGCGTCGTGGAAAGCTGCGCCGTGCCGCCCGCTTCGTTCCCAATCGGCAGCTGCAGCGCAACTGGCTGGGCTTTGTCGATCGCATCGCGATCAAAACCCAGCCGAGACGTCCTCTCAGCCGCTGATCATTCGGCAAGAATTTTCGGGACCCGGAAAAAATCGCCTTCCCGCAAGGGTGCCTGATTGAGAATCTCTTCCCTGACGGGCGTTGGATCAACACCATCCTTCCGGGTCACATTGGTGACCTCGACAGCACGCGTGGTTTCCGGAATCCCTTCGGTGTCGACCTGTTCCAGCTGACTGACGTATTCCAGGATCGACTCCAGCTGCCCGGTGTAGGTGGCGATCCTGTCCTCAGGCAGATCGAGGCGGGCGAGCTTGGCGACCTTGCGGACGTCGTCTGCGGAGATCCGGCTCATGGGTCGCTCAGGAAACTACGGAGATCTTCGCTCAGCGCCGTCGCCGCTGTTTCCAGCAAACTCGATCCGTGCTGAGCGGTCGCTAGTGAAGGATGGGACCCCATCCGACCATCAGGGTGGCGACGGCGAAAATCCTCCGGGCTGTGGATCGGCCCCGCTGGTGCTGGATCGGGCAGCGCTCGCTGCTTCGATTGCAGACTTGGTTCCATCGCCAGAGTGACGGCGATTTCACTGGGGGTTGCGTGGTGTCCCTCCTTGTTTCCGTAGAGCTCCCTGGCCTGACGCATGACTGGCCCGGCCATGAACCAGTTGGCGAGCCGACAACGCAGCCTCGGGGCCACCGGCAGGCCGCGGCTCGCCGCCGATGCATGCGCCTGAGCGAAGGCAGCCTTGCTGGTGGCGATGTTGCCGCCATGCCCGTTGATCACGAACACCCGCTCGAAGCCGTGCCTGGCGAGCGAAAGCACAAGATCGTGCATCACGCCCAACAGCGTTGCCGGTTGCAGACTCATCGTGCCGGCGAAACCAAGGTGGTGCTCCGCCATGCCGAACGACTGCACCGGAGCCACCAGAACGCCGGTGCGACAGCCCACCTCCAGCGCCACAGCTTCCGCTGTCAGGGCATCGGTGCCGATCGCTCCCGTCGGTCCATGCTGCTCTGTGGATCCAAGGGGAAGGATCACGCCCTTGCAGGTCTGGAGGTAGTTCTCAACCTCGGGCCAGCTCCGCAGAGCCAGACGAATGTCTTCTTTGCTGTTCCTCTGCCCGGGGAAGGCTGCGGTCATCTGCAACGCCTCGATGCCTTGAATGAATGTTCAGTGGGCTGTTCCGTTGCCGTCGTACTTGTCAGTGTTGTAGTACCCACCACGGGTCCCAAAGAACAGGCAGGCGAGTGGAAAGAGCACGATGCTTGCCAGCAGCACGGTGCCGAGATTGAAACCGGAGAGTGCCGCGCTCATCACCCTGATGCAGATGATTCAAGGATGACTCGGGTCGCCCAGGGTTGCAGCAAATCCAGGGGAGTTGTGGCCAGCTGTCATGCATCGGCTGGCATCTCGAGCCATTGACGCAGCCAGCCCGTCAACCAGATGAACGGCAGAGTGTCGGCCAGGGCGGCGATCAGTTTGAACAGATAGCCACTGCCGATGAATGCGAGAAGTTGTGGGATCACCTCTTCCCCAGCGCGGATCGGCAGAACGTGAGCCCCGTAATGGCTGATCATCACCACCGCACTGGTGTCGACCAGCTGGCTGATGATGGTGGATCCGTTGTTGCGCAGCCAGAGGGCGCGGCCGTTCGTGAGCTTTTTCCAGAAATGAAACAGCCGGACGTCGATGAACTGTGCGCTCAGATAGGCCACCATCGACGCACCGACTGACCCGAAACTCAGCTGTTGAATGGTGCGGAAGGTGCTTTCATCACTGCCACTCATGGCTGGCAGGAGGCCCCCGAGCCAGAGGATCAGAAGCACCCATCCGTTCAGCAGCAGTCCCACCCAGACCAGTTGGTTGGCTCTGGTTTCCCCCCACAGCTCGCTGATCAGATCGGTGCAGAGGAAGGTGATCGGGTAGGGCAGGGCGCCAACAGCGACCACCACCGGCCACGGACCGATCTGCCCCAATTGGAGAAATCTCGTCAGACCGAGAATGTTGAGCATTCCCAGGGTTCCGAGGAACAACCCTGCGAGCAACAGGAACACCCCGTCGCGGCGCGCCTCGAGAGGAGTTCTCACACTGAGCCGGGAGTCGCAGTCCAAGCCTGGCTGCGCGGTGCCACCCTGTCAGCAGGATGAATGCTCTTCCATCTGAATTCTTTTGCCGCCCCGCTCAGGATGTCGCCCCTGAACTGGTGGGTTGTCGTCTGGTGAAACGTCAGGGCGATGGGAGCCTGCTGTGGGGTGTGGTTGTGGAAACCGAGGCCTATTCCCAGGATGAGCCCGCCTGCCATGGCTATCGCCGCCGTTCACCGCAGAACGAAACTCTTTTCGGTCCGCCGGGACGTTTCTATGTGTATGTGAGTTATGGAATCCACCACTGCGTGAATGTGGTCACCGATCGGGCGGATTGGGCCAATGGTGTGTTGATGCGGGCTGTGGCTTTGCCCGCCGAGCCGGAGCGGGTGGCTGCCGGACCGGGACTGCTGGCCCGTCGATTCGCCATCGATCGCAGCGATGACAGGCAACCGGCGACAGGCGAACATGAGTTGTGGCTGGCACCAAGGCCTGCTTCCATGGCCAGCCCTGACCTCGTGACCACCACACGCATCGGCATTTCAGAAGGGCAGGAGCTCTCCTTGCGGTGGTATCTGCGTGCGAGCCGCAGCGTGAGCCGTCGTGCCAAGGGTGATCGTCAGCCCGTGCCTGATCAGGCCTGGATTCCAAGGGAGGTGGACGGCTGGTGAACGGTTGGCAGCATCGGCACATTCTTGATCTGGCCTCTTTTTCCCTCGAGGATTACGCCGCAGTGCTGGAGCTGGCGGAGCGGTTCCGTTCGCTCCCGGTCACGGGTGCGAGAAAGCTTCCTGCATTGCAGGGGAGGCTCGTAGCCACGCTGTTCTTTGAACCCAGCACCCGCACCCGCAGCAGCTTTGAACTGGCGGCCAAGCGTCTTTCGGCCGATGTGATGAGCTTTTCCCCTTCAAGCAGCTCTCTGAGCAAGGGGGAAAGCGTGCTCGATACAGCCCGCACCTATGTGGCCATGGGTGCTGATGTTCTGGTGGTCCGGCACCGGTCAACGGCTGTCCCAGAGCAGCTGGCTCGGGATCTTGAGACTGCCGGGGAACGCGCGGTAGTCCTCAATGGTGGGGATGGACTGCACAGTCATCCCAGCCAGGGTTTGCTGGATCTGTTCACCCTGGCGCGTCACTTCGACCCTGCCCATCCGAGGCCGGAAGCTCTTCAGGGCAAACGCATCGCGATTGTCGGGGACATCCTGCATTCACGGGTGGCCCGATCCAATCTCTGGGCCCTGACCGCCTGTGGTGCCGATGTGGTTCTCTGCGGTCCGCCCAGTCTTCTCCCGGATGAGTTCATCTCGTTTGTGGAGGCTCCGCCTCCGGGTCAGTCAATGGATCCGGTGGGGCAGCGAGGAACCATTCGTGTGGAACGCAGCATCGAGCGAGCGTTGCCTGGCGTGGATGCCGTGATGACCCTGCGATTGCAGAAGGAGCGGATGGGGCAGCAACTGCTCACCAGCCTTTCGCGATATCACCGTGATTACGGCCTCAGCCATGACCGGCTCCAGCTCTGTGGTCAGGCGGTTCCCGTGCTGCACCCAGGTCCGGTCAACCGCGGTGTGGAAATGACCAGTGCCCTCCTGGATGATCTCTCGATCTGTCTGGTGGAGGAGCAGGTGCGAAACGGGGTGCCGACGCGGATGGCGCTTCTCTACTTGATGGCAGCAGCTGAATCCGCTGCCGAGCCATCACTTGTGTCGAGCAGTTCCTGAGTTGGAGGCTGACCGCTGAGTGGAGATCCGCTCATCTGGTTGGAGTAGTAGTCCATGGCTGCCTTGAGAGCGGCGTCAGGTTCTGCGATCGACACCCCCTCACCGGCCTTCATCGGGAAATGGGCGTCCGCTGCATCCAGTGCCATGTGCTGGCTCGGCATGCCGGTGAGAAGAATCGCAGCGCGCTGCTGGGTCAGCAGGGCGAAGATCCATTTCACGGACAGCGTGATCCTGTTCTCCCAGTCGGGGATCAGCACCAGGTGGACGAAGGCCCAGAGAAGCCAGCCCACTCCTCCGGAGAAGCGCAGACCCCGCAGATCAGCCACAGCGGTTGCACGGTCGAGCACGGCCATGCTGCCGAAGTCGAAATAGCTGAAGGTTGGACGGGCACGGTTGGCAACGATCGCTGCGATGTCCTTGCCGATGAACGTTCCGGCCTGCTTTGCCGGAGCCGCCATGCCTGGCATCGGTTTGCCGTTGATCGTGTGGCTGTAGTTGCTGAGGTCTCCTGCCACACGGATTTCGGGATGCTCGGGGATCGAGAAGTCGTGCTGCACCACGACACGCCCTGCCTTGTCGAGAGCACAACCGGTGGCTTCCGCGAGTTTGCTGCCCAGATGGGAGGGGCGCACGCCTGCCGTCCAGATCACTGTGGCGGCCTGGATCCGACGGTCTCCATCAGGGGTGCCGATGATCACTTCACCCGGCCGCATCGTCTGCACACGGCTCTTGGCGATGAATTCGATGCCATCGCGTTGCAGCGCCGCCAGGGCCGCATCCGATTGCTGAGCAGGCATCGCCCGAAGAACGCGTTCCCCCGGATCCACAAGCACGATCCTCGTCTTGTTCGGATCAAGCTGCTTGAAGGCGTTGTTGAGTGCCCAGCGCATCAGCTCAGAGACGGCGCCGGCCATTTCGCAGCCACTGGGTCCGGCTCCAACAATCACAACGGTCTGGAGGAACTGGCGTGCGCTCGGGTCCGGTGTTTGCTCCGCCTGTTCCATGGCCATCAGCAGGCGGCGGCGAATCTCTTCCGCGTGCTCCAGGATCTTCATCGGAGGAGCGAAAGTCCGCCAATCGTCGTGGCCGAAGTAGGTGCTGCCGGATCCCGTGGCCAGCACCAGATGGTCGTAGCTGTAGGCCTTCCCGTTGAAGACGATCTGCTTCCCCTCGGGATGAACGTTCGTCACCTCGCCCAGCAACACCTGCACATTGCGTTGCTTGCCAACCAGCTCACGCAGGGGTGTCGCGATGTCGCCGCGGGAGACCAGTCCTGTCGAGACCTGATACAGAAGAGGCTGGAACAGATTGAAGTTGCGCTTGTCAATCAGCGTGATGCGGACATTCGCATGGGCCAGTGCCTTGCATGCGTGGATCCCAGCGAATCCTCCGCCCACGATCACCACATGGGGGACATCTCGCAGGCGCTCCTCCGGCGGTTCCAGCTCCAGGAAGAAATGTGCACCTGCCATTGCTCAGCCACGGCGTTCTTTTTGAAGGGTATGAACGCTGTTTGGATTTGTCCGCGGCTGTCTTCAGAGCAACTTGAACCCCTCAACAAACAGTCCGTAGAGCAATCCGATCCGTCCAAGGCTCAGAAGCTGGCGGATCAGGGATGACCACCGGTCTGATCGAGCCCGGATGGTGAGTTCAGTACCGATGACCACCAGCAGAGCTGCAACCGGATCGAGCTGTCCCAGAACGCCTGCCACGGCTGTGATGGCACTTCCCAGCAAGAAGCCGGAGAGCAGAACAATGATGTACAGGGACAGACGTCTCCAGGGATTGCTGGCCCAGATCTCGAGGTCTGCGGGCACCTGGCCGAAGCGTTGATGAAACCGGGTGGATTGTGAGCGGTTTGCCATCCGTTTCGGTGGAGAGGCGGGGGTGACAACCGGTGATCCCCATCACCCGGCCCAGCCATCTCCCATGGCTATATACACCGGATGTGGTGGCTGTGCATATCGCATACTCAACATCTGGTGCTTCTCATGCACACCAGATATAAAAATCACATTGTTGAATTCGATTCAGACCGAATCAACTGGATTCAGCTTTCGCTTTACGAGAGGACTTGCCTTCGAGCAGCTCAAGCAGGGCCTCCATCTGGGCCATGACACCGCGCACTTCGCCAGCTTCAGGCAGAAGGCCGTCTTCCATCACCCCTTGGTGCATCTCCCGCAGCTCCTGCCGGATGTATCGCAGATGGCTGACGACCTGCTCACGCTTCGACTGTGACATCGACCCTGGTGAAATTCACTGCTCCCTTTTACCCCATGGAAGGACCCCGGAGACGTGGCAACGGCTCGATCGACCCAGGTCTGTGGCCAGGATCAGAATCGTGAACGTGACCAAAGCTTCCGGTCTCGCCAGGGTGGCCAGAGTGACCACGAACCCGAGGCCGATCGCTGAAGGACTCCGTGGCAGGTACATATCAATGGAGAATAGGGGATTCGAACCCCTGACCTCTGCGGTGCGATCGCAGCGCTCTACCAGCTGAGCTAATTCCCCTCGACGCCAAGCTAGCGGCGGGATGCTGGGCCAAAATGTAGTGGTCAGCCCGTTTCCCGATGCAGTCCGCTTCGACTCCCGAGAGCATCATCACTCCGGAGCGGCTCGCGGAATTTGACGAGGAATCCATCGCTGTTCTGGCCAAAAGGCTTGACGATGATGACTATCCGACGCCATTTGCCGGTCTTGCGGATTGGCATCTGCTGCGGGCTCTGGCGATTCATCGCCCTTATCTGACAGCGCCTTACGTGCACCTGGTTGACCAGGAACCCTTTGATGAGGACTGAAGTCCTGAAGCCGCTGGCAGGACGCCGTCTGCTGATTGGTGTGAGCGGCAGCATTGCCGCTGTCAAAACGCCTCAGCTGGTCAGTGCCCTGGTCAAGGCCGGGGCCGATGTCCGCTGTCTGGTCACTCCCAGTGCCGCAAAGCTGGTCAGCTCACTGGCACTCGCCAGTCTGAGCCGCCATCGCTGTTATGAAGAGGCGGATGGCTGGGATTCCAGTTGTTCAAGGCCCCTGCACATCGAACTGGCTGAGTGGGCTGAGCTCGTTGTTCTGGCTCCGCTGAGCGCCTCCAGCCTGAGCCGTTGGAGTCAGGGCTCTGCGGATGGTCTTCTGGCCAGTGTGCTGCTGGCCTGCGAATGCCCTGTCCTGGCAGCTGTGGCCATGAACACGGCGATGTGGAGCCACCCTGCTGTTCAGGAGAACTGGGAGCGGGTGAAGCGTTTCCCAAGGGTCGTTCCTCTCCATCCCGCAGCGGGGCTGCTGGCCTGTGATCGCGTCGGCGATGGCCGCATGGCCGATCCCGAGATGATCGAACTGGCCGCAGCCAGTGTGTTCAGTCGCGGCACGCCTGGTCCGGAAGCCGCAAGGGACTGGAGTGGCCAGCGTCTTCTGGTGACCGCCGGCCCCACAGTGGAATCCATTGATGCCGCTCGCTCGCTGACCAATCGCAGCAGTGGTGCCATGGGAGTGCTTCTGGCACAGGCCGCAAGATTGCGGGGAGCTGAGGTTGATCTGGTCCATGGCCCTCTCCAGGTGCCTGTCCCCTGGCTGGATGGACTGGACTGTCATCCCATTACCTCTGCTGCGGAACTGGAGGCTGCTCTGGAGCAGCTTCAGCCCGGGGCGGATGCCGTGGCCATGGCTGCGGCTGTGGCTGATCTGCGTCGTTCCAACCCCGTTTCGCTGTTGAAGGAATCAAAGGGGATGTTGATGGAGCGATTCGCCCGGGGCTGGGAGTTGGTTCCTGATCTGCTGGCTGGCCTTACGGCTCGGCGAACCGATGGGCAGGTTGTTCTTGGTTTCACAGCTCTCACCGGAGATGACGCCACGCTGTGCCGGCTTGGCGAGGACAAACGTCGGCGGAAAGGGTGTGATCTGATGTTTGCGAATCCGATCGACCGTGTTGGGCAGGGTTTTTCCGAGCCCTGCAACGGGGGCTGGCTGTTGGCGGAGAGCGGAGCCGTTCCCCTCCCGCTGACCTCAAAACTGCATCTGTCCCATCAGCTTCTCGATGCTGTGCTCGAACTTCGGCCATCTGGCCCGACAAGTTGTTGAGACCTTGGAAAAGCCGGCTCTGAAGGCGGTTTCACCCCTGTAAGATCCATCATCGGCGGTTTTTCCGCCTGTACAGCGTTCAGCTCCACCGGCTTCTCCCATGCGCATCCGCTCTCTGCTGTCCGTCGTTCTGGCGCTCTGCCTCGCTTTCTTCACCACCGCCTGCAGCGGTGACGGTGAGGCGGTGCAGCGCGCAGGCACCAACGTCACCTACGACGACATCCGCAATACGGGTAAAGCCAACGATTGCCCCACCATCGGTGATTCAGCCCGCGGCTCGATTGCTCTGACAGCAGGTGGTTCCTACGAACTGCGTGGCATCTGCATGCACCCTGTCCAGGTTTATGCCAAGGAGGAGCCCAAGAACATCCGCCAGGAAGCTGAATTTGTTGAGGGCAAGATCCTCACCCGCTTCACCTCGAGTCTTGATGAAGTCTTCGGCGACCTCACCGTCACCGAAACCGGCCTTGAGTTTCAAGAGAAAGGTGGCATCGATTTCCAGCCCATCACCGTTCTGGTGCCCGGTGGAGAGGAGTTCCCCTTCACCTTCTCCAGCAAGTCTCTGAACGCCACTGCTGACGGCGCAGCCATCACCACCAGCACGGATTTCGAAGGCACCTACCGCACTCCCAGCTACCGCACCAGCAACTTCATCGATCCCAAAGGCCGCGCCCTCACCACCGGTGTTCAGTACGCCCAGGGTTTGATTGCTCTCGGTGGTGACGACGAGAAACTGGAGAAGGACAACAACAAGCGCTACATCGATGGTGTGGGCACCATGAGCCTCTCGATCACCAAAGTGGATCCCGAGACCGGGGAATTTGCCGGAATCTTCAGTGCCATCCAGCCCTCTGACTCCGACATGGGTGGTCGTGAAACGGTGGACATCAAGATCACCGGTGACCTCTACGGCCGGCTCGAGGAAGTCTGATCGTTCCAGCCCGGGATTCCAGCGTGTTGATGAGGGGGCTTCCGCCCCCTTTTTTGCTGTCTGACCGTTGTTGTTGATCTGGGAGAATCAGCCGATCTTCAGCCCATCCCATGACCGCCAGTGCAGCCGCCTCCGCCCAGAGATCCGGGGTGATTGCCCCCTATGGCGGCACTCTGGTGGATCTGATGGTGCCCCAGGCCGAACAGGCAAGCGTCAAGGAGTCGGCCTCCAAGACACTGGAGTGCTCCGATCGCAACGCCTGTGATGTGGAGCTCCTGGTTGTCGGGGGCTTTTCCCCTTTGCGTGGGTTCATGCACCAGGAGGATTACGACGCTGTCGTCTCCGGTAATCGTCTTGCCGCCGGGCAGCTGTTCGGTCTGCCGATCGTGATGGACACCGACCGTGAAGACCTGGTGGTGGGTGACAGCGTTCTGCTCACTTACAAGGGCCAGGATCTGGCGGTTCTCAAGGTGGAAGCCAAATGGGAACCTGACAAGGTTGCTGAGGCCAAGGGCTGTTACGGCACCACGTCGATCGAGCATCCCGCGGTGCGCATGATCACGATGGAGCGCAAGCGTTTCTACCTGGGTGGGAGTCTCAGGGGTCTGGAGCTGCCGCAGCGGGTGTTCCCCTGCAAGACACCTGCGGAGGTTCGTGCCGGTCTTCCCGATGGTGAAGACGTGGTGGCTTTCCAGTGCCGCAATCCCATCCACCGCGCGCACTATGAGCTGTTCACACGTGCTTTGCATGCACAGAACGTGAGTGAGAAGGCCGTGGTGCTGGTTCATCCCACCTGCGGTCCAACCCAGCAGGACGACATTCCCGGCGCTGTTCGTTTTCAGACCTACGAGCGACTTGCCGCTGAGGTGAGCAACGACCGGATCCGCTGGGCCTACCTGCCCTACGCCATGCACATGGCAGGGCCTCGTGAGGCTTTGCAGCACATGATCATCCGCCGGAACTACGGCTGCACCCACTTCATCATCGGTCGCGACATGGCGGGCTGTAAGTCCTCCCTGACAGGCGACGACTTCTACGGGCCCTATGACGCTCAGAATTTCGCCAAGGAATGCGCGCCGGAACTCACCATGGAGACGGTGCCTTCTCTGAATCTCGTCTACACCGAGGAGGAGGGCTATGTCACGGCAGAACACGCCGAGGCCCGTGGTCTGCACGTGAAAAAGCTCAGTGGAACCCAATTCCGCAAAATGCTGCGTGGTGGCGAGGAGATTCCTGAGTGGTTCGCCTTCAAAAGCGTTGTGGACGTTCTCCGCGCCGCCTGATACCTGAGGACTCGGTTAACATTCCTTCATCTAAGCGAGGTGAGCTTTGAACAAGCG
>CAJWZW010000012.1 GCA_913050565.1 uncultured Synechococcus sp. | reverse complement strand
GAATTCGATCCCCTTGATCTTCAAGCCCATGCGCCACTCCACAAAGGCAACATCGCCGGTGATGGCCACCGAATCTGTTTCCAGAAAAACATCATCACAGCGCTTCATCAGTCCGTCCTGAGCCTGGATGTAGGCGTCCACGCCGCGTTTCTCCTGCGTGGGGTCGATGAAAACAACGTCGTCGGCGTACACAGCTTTCCACTGCTCAGCCGTAGGCCCGGCCTGACCATAGGGCTTGGTGAACAGTGTCTTTAATGCTTCTGAATCGAGAGGTGGGTTCAACATTCTGATCAGAACTCCAATCCCAGTTGGCCTGTCACGGTGTTGCTGACTTCAGGATCCGCAATGCTGTTGTAGATCGATTCGAATTTCAGCGATGTGAACAATCCGCTGTTGAACGAGGGAAAGTATTTGATCAACGCGGTGAAACTGTTGGTGGGCTTGGCCTCCGATTCGGTCGCCAACACAGACAGGTTGTTCTCGAGATTGAACTTGAACGAAGGATTCGCCACCCAGTTCAGCTGGGTCGTGAAGGTGCCGCCCGGGTAGGTGTTGCCGCAGAACTCATCGTCGTTGCAACCGCGCCCGCCTTCACTCCACTGCAGCGTGGGACCCACCGAGACGACCAACTCCGTGGTTTCGTTGCGGATCAGGGGGAATCCAGCTCCAACAGCACCCTTGACCGTGTTGATCGAAACATCATTCAGGCCGTTGTAGTCGTAGCTGCCTGAGGTGAAGAAATTGACCGTGTCGTTCAGTTTGCGGTCGTAGCGGAGCGACGCCGACCCCTTTTCCGTGTCAACGCTGAAGGGTTCTCCCTCGTCGCGGGATGTTTTGTAGTTAACCCCGCCTTTCATCACCAGCTTGTCGGCGTCCTTGAGGTAGGTGCTCGAAGCGTTCATGCTCAGAGTCAGGCTTTCGTCGCCGTCTTCCCCGACGCCGATCACACCGGCGGAAAGCGTCGACGACCAGGCGGATGGCTTCTCCTCCTCTTTGATGGAATCGCTGCTGATCTCGAGACGCCCCAGCTGGGGATGAATCACCACGGTGATGCTGTCGTCGCTTTCTTCGGGAACCCGTTCGGCATGAATGGTGTCGCCGTTCTTCAGCTGGATCGGCACCGTCTCCGCCATCACCGATGGCACTGCCATCAGAACGGCCAAAAGAGCGGCGGAGAGTGAGCGACGGCCAGACATCAACTGAAGAATCCTTTTGATTGCAACCAGAATCCAATCGCCACCAGCGGCCCGAAACCGGCAATCAGCAGGGTGATCTTCAACCGAATGGGTGAAACCTGCTTGTTGTTCTGCCGGAGTGGCATGAGTTGGCGGGTGATTTGGACTGAAACAGTATCCCCATGAGTCGGGTTCGTTCTTGGTTTGGCATGGACCAATCCCGTTTCATTCCGCTGAATACGGACCGATCCAGGTGCTGCAGGCGGCACCGGCGTCAGCCCCGAGGCGGACGGCATCGCCGATCTCCATCCCCGCCGCCAATCCCACGGTGACTCCTGCGGCAAAGCTGTCGCCGCAGCCGTAGCTGTCGATGCTCGGGGCGGGAGCCGGGCTGGCCTGGTAGCGGCCACCCGGTGAAAGGACACCTCCGGCGGCTCCTTCGGTGGCGATCCGGAGTCGAGGTTGCGGAAATCCAAGCTGTTCCGGCAGTTGTTCGCCGGGATCCAGGCCACTGCCGATCAGCGCATCGAGTTGCACCGCCGCCTGGCGCAGATTGCTCAGGCGCACCCGCGGTGTCGCCGTCATCACCCGGGCGGAGCGACAGGCCTGAAGGGCCTTCGGGTCGGCCGCCGTGACGAACACCGCATCGCAGTCCCGCAGCAGGGTCCACGGCAGCGGATCTGAAGCATTCGGCTGCAGCCGTTCACCGATCACGGTGATGGCCCGATCGCCACCTGGATCCACCATGCTCACGCCCCGGCGCGTGGAGGCATCCCGCCAGGCGACATGAACCTCAAGTCCGCGAGCTTCCAGTTCCACCCGGCTGCGCTCGCCGATGGCATCACGGCCGAGAGCGGTGAAGAAATGCACTGTTGCGCCACACAGCTGGGCCATGCGAACCGCACAAACCGCTCCACCGCCGGCGGGATGATCCAGGCTTGAAGCCGCATGGGCCACCCGGCCTGCCGTTGGCAGCTGATCCACCTGCAGGAACGACATCCACTCCACGTGGCCCACGACGGCCAGACGCAGCTTGAGGCGTTGTGGATCGGGGCTCAGAGTTCGTACTCCTCTTCAAACTCCTTGATCAGGCCGTCGTAGAGGGCCTTCAACCCCTCTGTTTCCTCGCAGAACCCATCGGTTGTGTACTTCGCCACCCAGTTCACCACCGCCGTGCGGATCTGCCCGAAAGCCGCCATGTACTCACCCTGGATGTCCTCGTCGCGTATGTCGTGGATCAGTGCTGAAACCAGCTCGATCTTGCGCTTGGCGGCGGCCATCTGGGCCTCCATGTCCTTGTTGAGTTTGCGGCGCTTTTTCGGCATCAGTACTCCAGGGTTCCGCGAGATTACGGGAGTCCAGGCTCCAGGAATCTGGAGGGATGGATCGACACTTTGTTTTCTAGCCTTGAAACCTCTGCCGGCAGCTGTGTGAATCCAACGATCCGAGGGATTACCTACGTTTCCGTCTGGGTGGTGATCTGGGGCACCGTTGCGTCGCTGATCGACTGGATTCTCCTGGTGGGAGATGTTTACGAGTCAGGCACCTCCGGGCAGGCCATCACCTTCACGGTGTACGGGGCAGCAACGGTGGTGATGGCGACCCGTTTCGCCGGCCGTTTCCTGGATCCCGGATCAGAGGCTCCGGATCAGGAGTGACAACCCCATCAGCAGCGAGAGCAGTTCGAAGGCACGTTTCACCAGTCGGCTGCCCTTCTCGAGCGACAGATGGGCACCGAGATATCCACCGATCAGTGATCCCAGAACCAGGGCAGGCACCCAGCTCCAGCGGATCTCACCACTGAACCCGAGCACCAGAGCTCCGGTGCCGTTCCAGGCCAGGCCCACCAGGATCAACGTATGGGCAACGGCTTTCGGGTAACTGAGGCCGTACCACCTCACCAGCCACAGCGTTACGAACAGGCCGGTGCCGGAGGTGAGTGAGCCGTTGAGAATTCCGATGGCGAACAGCACTCCAGCACCGATCCACTGCTGGATCCGGTTGTGATTCACGGCTCGGTCGGTGTCACCGAGTTCCGGCCGACGGGCGGAGTACAGCCCGAGGGACAGGGTGAGAAGTCCGAGGGCGGCTGTGGCGATGCGATCCGGCAGGGCCAGCACGGTGCTTGCGCCGATCCACACCCCTGGCAGTCCGGCGAGGAGAACCAGAAGGCAGAGTCGTGGATCGAAGCTGCTGGCACGCCAGTGGCGACCGGCGGCGCCAAGCCCGAGGGCCACGCTGGCCAGCTTGTGGGTGGCCAGGGCCGAGGCAAAGGGCAGGCCCAGCAGGATCAGGGCGGGCAATTGCACCAGGCCGGCGCCACCTCCGGCGAATGCCGACAGGGCATTGGCCACAACGGCAACCCCCCCCAGTGCCAGCTGCAGCAGAAGCTCAGCGGCCATGGGTGCGCCCCAGCTCACGCATGGGTGAGAAACGCGATCGGCACGGAAAACGTGGCGATCCAGTGCGGTTCACCCGGAAGGATGGCGATGCAGGCGACTTCCCGATGCTGATGGGCCTCTTTGGACTGGAGCACGAAGTCCGTGGCGTCCTCGATGCTCCACATCGGAGGGCCGTTTTCGAATCGTTCCTGCTTGTAGGACTGCCAGATCTCGGCGAACTCATCGGACTCTTCGCCGCTGATCGACTCCTCCAGGGCCTTGTCCAGCCCCACCGACTCCATCCGCTCAAAAAACCGCCGCATCAGTGGATGCCCGATGGTGGAGGAGGCCCGCACCATGGAATTGATCGTTCCCACCGCGGTCACCATCAGCTTCGGGGTGTCCCTGCGGGCATCGATCACGCCCACCGGCAGATTGAGGTCCCAGCTGCTGTGACCACTGACGGAACAGGCCAGATCAAACAGACCCATTGAGCACTGTTTGACCAGTTGCTGTATCCGCTGTGTCTGCATGGTTATCAGCTCATGTGATGGACGTGCCTCCGGTCACGCTTCCCGGTTGCCAGGATTGCTGCCCGATGACGTCGAATGATGTCCCTCGTCCAGATCTACCTCGACGCTGTGACCCATCAGGTGATCACCAGTGAGGAACTTGCTTTCGTGGCGGGTCACCACGACAATTTCGATCGCACCGAGCAGAAGCTCTCCGCCCGGCTCGAGCAGTTGATCAGCTGCGGCAACATCAGCATCGGGATGCGCTGATCGATCCGGTCCACGATGTCTGAGGTTTTACATCCCGTTGATGCCCGGGATCCCCGCTTCGCAGACTGTGGGACGTTGCTGGAACCGCAGGAGGACCCGGCGCGATTCGGGCCTCAGGATGCAGCGCTTCACTTTGATCAGGGCGATCATCCCCGCTTCTACCTGATGCGGCTGCGGCGACGCCCACCGCAGGTGGCGGCCATGACCCGTCATCGCCTGGTCAGTCAGTGCCTGGGATCAGCCGATGGCCAGCCCTTCTGGATGGTGGTTGCCCCCCCCGGCGACACCCTCGCCGCGCAGGATCTGCTGCTGGTGAAGCTTCATCCCGGCGAGGGAATCAAGCTCCATCCAGGGACATGGCATGCCGGACCCTATTTCTCTGAATCCACAGCTCTGTTCTTCAATCTGGAACTGAGCCGCACCAATGAAAACGATCACAACGCAACGGCTCTGGACCGTGCTCGCTCACTGGCCCTGATCTGATCGATCAGGGCATGGCCACAACACCAGACCAGCTCTGAAGCACGTCTGGCGCACCCTGGGTCAGAGCGGAGACAGCGGTGGCCGATCCAATGGCAACGCCGATCAGCAGCCCCATGGCGAAAAAGATTCCACCGGTCAGCAGCATGGGTCTGTTGCTGTCCATCGCCAGAGAGATTGATTCACCGACTCTCCATGCGGCTGGCCATCACTGCCACTCAGGTGTCACACCTCGTGATGCCTGTCAGGGGAAGGAAACCGTGTGTGCTTTCGGCGATAAAGGTAGAAATACCGACTGATCGAACCGGTTCAGCTCAGCTACCACGCTGTTGAGTCCCGGAGCGATCTGGAGCATGAAAACCATCGACGAGCACATCCAGAAGGATCAGGAGGAGTTCCTGAAAGCTCTGGCGGACCACAACGACGGCAAGGTGCGCCATCTCACCGAGGAGCTGCAGTGGCTGCTGGATCACAAGAAACAGTTCCCTGAAGACAGCCATGACCCGACTCCGCTGGAGCTGTTCTGTGAACAGAATCCCGATGAGCCCGAGTGCCTTGTTTACGACGACTGACGACCCCCAGAACGCCGGTTAAGTAAAAAAACCTACGTACGCTTGTTGGGTTGATGTAAAGCGTGCTTCATGAAATTACGTATAGTTTCGACAAGTAATGAATGAAGCCGATGATTCGTCTCGTCCTGACCCGTGCGATTGCGGCGGATCTCGGTCTGCTCGTGCTGCGCGTCTTCACCGGCGCTCTGCTGATTCATCACGGCTACGAGAAGCTGGCGAACATCGAAAACTTCGCGGATGCCTTCGTGCGTCCCCTGCACCTTCCCTTCCCGATTCTGCTGTCCTACGTCGCAGCCTTCTCGGAAGTGATCGGAAGCTGGTTGCTGATCACCGGTTTGCTGACCCGCTTCGGTGCACTGGCGATCGCCGGAACCATCACCGTTGCCATCTATCACGCCATCGTGACCGCCGGCTTCAACATCTTCCTGCTTGAGCTTCTCGGCCTCTACCTCGCCGCTGCGGCAGCAATCCTTGCCTGTGGCCCTGGTCTGTTCTCGATCGACGAGCTGATTGCCCGCCGCTTCGATGCAGCCCCTGCAGCCACCCCCTCTGCCGAAGCCGAAGCTTCCGCTCCGATGCCTGAAGCTGTCGCTTCACGCTGATATCACTTTCTGATGGGCCCATCGCTGCTGAGCAACGGGCCCTCTGATGCACCAGCTGCCCTGGTTCTGGCCCATGGAGCAGGAGCATCAGAAACTTCTCCATTTATGGAAGCAATCGCTGAAGGGTTGTCTTCCCGGGGTTGGCTGGTTCATCGTTTCGCCTTCCCCTACATGCGTCGCACCCAGGAGACAGGGCGACGATGTCCACCTGATCGACCTCAGGTTCTTCAGCAGTGTTTTCGAGAGCTCGTCGAGCAGGTTGCAGGCGATCGTCCCGTCTTCATTGGTGGGAAGTCGATGGGAGGTCGAATCGCCAGCATGCTGCTGAACGAGTTGTCTGCCACGGCTGCGGTACGGGCAGGAATCTGTTTCGGCTATCCATTCCATCCACTGGGCAAACCACTGCAGGTCCGCAAGGACCATCTGGAGCAGCTGAAAGTGCCTCTTCTGGTTCTGCAGGGTGAGCGTGATCCGATGGGATCACAGGAACAGGTGGCCGGGTATGGCCTGAACCCCCCGCTGCAGCTTCGATGGATTCCGGATGGGGATCATTCGTTCAAGCCCCGAAAGCGTTCAGGTCGAACGGAGCAGATGAACTGGACCCTCGCCGTTGATCTGGCGCATCAGTTCATGGGTGATCTGCTCGCCTGAAGCGTCAAGACTGCTTAACGTTGCTTCACACAACAACGATCCATGGCGAAGTTCCCCAGCCAGGTGCGCGAGGACTGGTATCAGGATGCTGCCAAGGCGCAGATTCAGTCTGAGCAGATGACCCGAGCCGAATTGCTCAATGGTCGTGTGGCGATGCTCGGTTTTCTGATCGGTCTGCTGACCGAGCTGTTCACCGGTCAGGGCATCGTTGGCCAGTTGCTTGCAGGCTTTTCGCTCTGACGCCAGCCGGTTGATTGATGATCACGGCAGAATCAGGTTGTCTTTTCCCTGTTCGATGAAAGAGATCAGCCCACTTGAGATGATCGGCCGATCAGTGGCAAAAGTCGCCGCTGGAGCCGGTGTCGCTGCTGTACTGATCTGGCTCACCTATGTGCTGCTCGATATCGGTCATATGCAGTCAGGTTTCACCTTGCCGCAATCCAGCTACTGATCTTTTGGACTTCGTCTGGAACAGGGCCTCTGTCAGCCTGGCGATCACGGCTGTCGGGTTTGCTGCACTGCAGCTTTGGTGGATCCGTTCGTTGATGAAGCGCAATCAACGCCGCCGCCTGGCAGAGCCGCTTTCCGCAAGCGCCTTTCGTGCAGAGCTGGAAAAAATTTTCGCCAGTGCTGAGCAGATTCCATGAAGCAATTGCCCGGACGACAGCCTCCACGCTGGATTCGCTTTCTGGCCACAGCCGTAACCGTGACGGTGGCCACGGTCTGGCTGGTGTCCTTGCTGCCGTTTCTGCTGCTGCTCTCGATTGTGTTCGGGGTTGCTCTGATCCCGGTTCTCAGACGTTTACGTCAGGAGATGGATCAGGTGGACATCTCCCATGAGGTGAAACGACCAACTGTCGATGTCACTCCCTGGCACCGACAGATTTCGCTGATGATTGCTCAGTTGCGGAACAGATCTTCCGCCATGCGCCGATAACGGCCCAGGGAAGGACCGGCCTTGCGATTACGACTGCTGAGTCCCTGCCCGGGCATCAGATTGTCTGGCGCAAAGGTGGATAAGGCGACAGGGGGTGCATTTTCCTGCTGTTCAGCCAGCTCTTTGAGGATCGCCTCCGCTGTTGTGGGTTGTGGAATCTGCTCGGCTTCCGGTTGCTCAGCCACCTCAGCCGATTCAGCGACAACGTCAGCCTTGGCTTCGACGGGTTGCGCCGCCTTTTTGTTTGCTGAAGGCCAGAGAAACAGAACACTGAACGCCAGTGCCAGAAGAGACGTGAGTGTTCCGGTGAGGCCGATCTCGATGCCTTTGAAGTTCCATGCGATGCCGGAAGCAGCCAGGCCCAGGGTTCCGGAGGTGGCCAGCAGGGCACCCAGCACGGAGATCTGAGGACGCTGCAAGGTGATGCCGCCGCCGGTGGACGCGGCATCAAAGCCCTCGGGCTCGACCACAGGCTCACTGGGCTGAGGCCGCAGGATGACGAGGCTGATGGCGATCACCACCAGGGATGCAACCGTGGCTCCAAGACCGATGGAACGGCCCTGGAAATTCCAGGCGATGCCGCCGGCCGCAAGACCACCAACGCCGAGGGTTGCCAGACCGATTCCGCTGATCAGGCCAAGACGTGACTTCATGACTCAGTTGCTCCGGTTTTTGGATGCGGCGTAGGCGACTGCCCCACCGGTCACGAGGGTGAGAAAGCCTGTGCTGACAAGGAATCCGGCCAGCAGGACCAGGCCGATCAACGATCCCAGCAGCGACATCTTGATGCGCAGCAGTTTCGACTTCAGCAGCATCAGCAGCAGCAGACTCACGGTTGCTTTCAGCCCGGCAACCTTGGCAGCACTGATGGGGCAGAACGGATTAAGCGGCAACAAGGGTGTGTTTCGAAGCATCAAGTCTTAAGTAATTCTGGCGAAAGCCAGGGCCGTTTGTGGACAATCGGCACGGTGCTTCGGTAGCCGGATACACCCTGTAGCGGCACCGAAGTTGCTAGTTGACTTTTTTATTTCTGGCTCATGACGTTTCTGATGCACTGGCAGTTCAAGACGGGATATCACGAGCAGGCGGCCCGCAAATTTCTGGCCACCGGTGCACCCTTTCCCTCCTGCACTTCATGGAAGCGTTTTCATGCTCCCGGCTCCGTTGAGGGCTGGATTCTGGTGGAAACCGATGACGCCGGGGTCTGCTACGAACACGCCGCTGAGTGGGCTGAATGTCTCGACTGGACCGTGACCCCTGTGTTCACCGATGAGCAGGCCGGACCACTGATTGGCAAGGTCTACAACTGATCGGCATCAAAAAAGCGGGTCTTCAAGGCCCGCTTTTTTGAATGGTTTCGGAAGCAGCCGATCAGCGACGGCGGTTGCGGGAGCGCTGCTTCAGCTTGCGCTTGTATTTCTCGACGGGTGTCTCGTGGTGACGGATGCGACGGAGGTCGGAGAAGATGCCGGCTTTGGCTACGGATCGTTTGAAACGTCTCAGCGCTGATTCAATTCCTTCGTTTTCGCCGACTGTGACCTGACTCATCCGTTTCCCGAGGCTGAGAGCAAAAAGGGATCTTAACAGTCAGGCAGCAGTGGTTTTCGACTGCTTCAGATACAACGGCGGACATCAAGAAATGGAACGCCTGGTTCCCTTCCGACACCGGAACTGGGATCGTCGTTCACATGGGGATCACGCACTGCCCAATCTGCATCGGACTGGCCGTTCTCTCGGCGATCCGTTTTTCAGCCCATGCAGTGTTGGCGTATCAACTGGAACGAAGCCGAGCTGCTCGCTTCCACCATCCGGCAACACTGCTGGGAACGGTGTTCGGACTTTGATTTCGGTGTTTAAACGCAGTCTTTGAGCTTGGGTATTTCCACTCAGCTGCAGCGAAAAAGTGGCCTTGGGCACTTTTTGTAAAGCGATATTAAGTAGCGTCTGCGCATCGAAAAATAGTTACGTGGAAATTCTTGTTGCTGCAGCCATTTTCATCCCCCTATCCGCGCTGGTGATGAATGCTTTCTCGGGTGATTCCGAGGATGATTTCGACTTCCTCTGATGGAAACCAAACTTCTGGCTCTGCTGGCGTTTGGTGCATCCGTCATGACTCTCTGGGCGTGGTTGACGGCGAATCTCTCGCTGAAGGACTCTGACCAGCGCAAGCCAGACAACCGCCGTTGATCCTGTAGGGGGCGAGGTGGCCCCGAAGGCAGAGAGTCCCCCGAAAAAACAGTGTCTGCCCCAGTTCCCTCGCATGGGCATCGGTGAGCGGAAGCTTGAGCCAGCGATCAGGGACATCCCCTTTCAGTTTTTCTCGATTGGCGAGGGCTTCCTGCCGGCGTTCCACCTCCTCGCGATCGTTCTTGCGGTAGACACCTTCCACCTGCATTTCGCGGGAGCAGTCTTCGCAGGCCTGAACGGTTGGCTTGCGCCGTGCCGTGTTGTGGGACAGCTTGTCGCTGGGTACCTCCCGTTCATTGCCGCAGCTGCAACGGCACCACCAGAAAGCATTGCCCGATTTGGTTCGCCGGTCCGACGGGCGAATCACTGTGAGGCGGCCGTAGATCTCGCCGATTCGGTTGCGTGGTTTGGATGGCATGGCGGCTGGGGCTGAACGGCGGGTTGGTTCAGGCGGAATCCTGATCGCCCAGTTCGGAAAACTTGGCGGCCATGGTGGGATTGCGGCGGGTGAGCTTCTTCACGGTCACGTCCTGGGCCTTGTCATTCGCCAGTCGCAGGTTGCGGTCGGCCCCCATGAGTGCGTCCTTGGTCTTCTGCAGATGATCGATTGATTTATCGATCTCATCAATGGCGGTCTGAAAGCGGCGGGAAGCCAGGTCGTAGTTGCGTGAAAAGGCGTTCTTGAAGCTCTCCAGATCGTTCTCGAAATTGGTGACATCGATGTTCTGGGCCTTCACCAGGGCGAGCTCTGCCTTCACCTCCTGAGATTTGAGTGCTGCGTTGCGCAGGAGTGTGATGAAGGGAATGAAGAACTGCGGCCGAATCACATAGGTCTTGGGGAAGCGATGGGACACATCAACGATGCCCGAGTTGTAGAGCTCGCTCTCCGGTTCGAGAAGCGATACGAGCACGGCGTATTCACACTGCTTTTCGTTGCGGTCCTTGTTCAGTTCCTTGAGGAAATCATCGTTCTTCTTCTTTGTTGCGGTGGTGTCTGATTCATTCTTCATCTCAAACATGATCGAAACGATCTCGTTATTCGCCTCATCGCAGTCACGGAAGATGTAGTCCCCTTTGCTGCCGGTGCGGGCGTCGTTGTCCTTCTCGAAGTAGGCCCTGGGGAAGGCGGCGGCGCGAATGCGGTTGAACTCCGTTTCGCAGTGCTGCTCGAGTGTTTCCCCAACCATTTTGGTTGAGAGGCGGGCTTTCATATCCCGCAGGCGGTCGATCGCCTGATCGCGATCGTGAATCTGGATCTCATAGCGCTCCTTCATCGACTGGGAGGCCAGCTGATGCTTCAGCGCGCTCTGGTCGAGCTCACTGCGCAGCTGATCACGCTCCTTTTCAACCTCTGTGAGTGCTTCGCTCACCGCCAGCTTGGTCTGAATGCCGGCGGCATCCAGCCTGGCCCGCAGATCACGCAGTTCACCCTCCTTCTGAAGCGTGATGGTCTGAATCTCCTTGGCAAAGCGGCCCTCCGCAACCTGGGCGGCGGTGGCAGTGGTGTCCCGCAATTGCTGCAACTCCGTCGCCAGCAGATCGCGCTGCTTCTCAGACGCTGTCACCGCCTGTTTCACCGCCAGCTGCTGCTGAACATCACGGCTCCGCAGCTGGGCTTCGAGCTCCTGCAGTTCGTTCTGTTTCTTCGCCATCGCCAGTTCGATGGCATTGCGTTTGTCCTGGTCCGCCAGTGCCAGGCGTTTGTTGAGCTGCTGCTCGAAATCCCTGTCACGCACCTGTTTGAGGATGTCGGCATAGCCGGCCTCATCCACCTTGAAGGCCTTGCTGCAGTGCGGACAGATGATGTCGTGCATGTTGATGCGGCGGAAGGATTGCTACCAACGGGGCAATCGCGATTGTGCCGAGATGACAGCACTCACGACAGCTTGGCCCGCCCTGCTTGCGGACCCCCATGCTCTGCTGGAGACCGTGCTCATTGTGGGCATCACCAGCTTCGCCGCCATCGGCTTTCTGGCGGGGCTGCGTGAGATGACGCGCGATATCCGCCAGTTCCGCCGCGCCAAGGTCTGACGCCAGACAGGTCCGACGCCAGACAATCAGTTCTGGACCAGGGTTTCCAGTGCGGCCAGTCGAGCTGCATTCACCCCGAGATCCGATTCACCAAGCCGGGACACCGAGCGTGCCTGGATGGTGTTGTCAGCGGCGAGCAGCTCCAGATCATCGACAAAGCCGAACAGGGCACTGCTGGCTTCCGCATGGAGATAGGACTCGCTCTGCTCGACCACCACTGTTCTTGGCGTGTCGGCCACGGCGGCCACCAGAGCAGCGAAATCGGCCTGGGGATCATCGCTGGGCCAGTCGGCGCGACTGCAGTGGGCAGGGCTTTCGCACGGGCTGAGTTCTCCGGCGTGCACACCGATTTCAGGCGGCACGGGCCCCACCAGGTGGAACAGCATCAGCACCGGCAGAAACAGGCTTGCAAGGGCGGTCATTCGATCCTGTTCATTCAGCGGCCGGTCGATTTCAGCATGATCCCGAACGTGAGCTGTTGTTTTGCAGCGCGATCGCTGAATCAGAGGTCTGATGGAGTCAGATGTTCTGTGTCGTCTTGTTTTGCATTGAACGCCAGGATCCCGGTGGCCTGTGGGTCAAGGAGCTCTGCTTCAAAACAGAGTTCAAAGCCTTTGTGAGCGCCCGCACCAAGTCGATGGCCACGCTGCGGACGTACCGGATCGTCAACGACAGCTGGAATCAGGTGGTGGCGGTGGTGGATGTCAGCAAAGGCCGGAGCTGAGCTCGCTGTTCAACGGCGGCGATCCCAGCTGAGCATGCCGATCCACAGGGCGAACAACACCCCCACCGGCACAACGATCACCAGCAGTTGGTTGATGACAAAGAGACGCACTTCCGGATCCATGGACGCATCATGGACGCGTACTGAAACGTTGCTGTGCCAACTCCCGCCTGGTTTCTGCTGGCCTGGGCCGTTGTGGCGGTCGCGTCGCTGGTGAAGTTCTGGTCGGTCACCGCTCCGTGGCGAGCCAAAAAGGAAGAGTTGCCGCAGCAAGACACGGAAGCGTTTCGTCAGTCCCTGGAACGGAGATGGGACCGCAGCCAACGTTGAACCAACACCACATTCAGATTTGAATCAGTTTGAAGGTGTCATTGGAGACATCCTGATTGAATCTCTGATTCATGAAGTCCTGACCAACGAAGCGGATTGATTTGAACCTTTTTAGGCTTCAACCAGACGTCACTTGATTTTGGACGGAGCCGGACAAAATCTTGAACGCCGTTATCGACTTGTCCTGTGGAGCGAGACGGATCAGTGGATGCAGGTTCGTTGCGCCGATCTGATCGAAAAAAACAGAAAGAACGACGCAGCTTGCCTCTTTCTTGAATTTCGAATGAAAAAAGCCAGCTGATCAGTTGGCAGGTTTGCTGGGTGGAAGTGAAACAGCAACCAGCAGAGCGATTCCGATATCTGCGAGACCGATCAGAACTTCCGTGAACACTTCCATGGTGCAGTCAGCGGTTGTTGGGATCGGCCAACGATCAGTGGCTTGAGGTTACACGTTTGTAACGCCTTGTAAACCATCGTCTCAGAATTGATCTGCGCTCAGCTCACGAGGCGCGTCGCAGATCGTGGAGACCTTCCAGCTGCTGATGCACCTGACGCAGTTGCTGCAGGATCAGATCCGTGCCGTCCAGCTTGGCCAGTTCCAGCAGCATGGTTTCGATCTGGTCCTTGCTGCGGATGAGCACGCGGCACTCGGGGGTGCCCGGTTCGTATGACATGGGACTCAACGGCGGTGGTTCATCCAAAGCTGGACGTTTGCAAGGTGCCAGCGATTGGCATCTGCTGCAACAAAGCCTCTCCTTTCTGCACGAGGGTTCGGGCGTAGTCGGTCCAGACCCCCTGCCCCCAGTAGCGGAAACAGCTGGTCTCACTGAGCAGCAGGTGGAGAAGACAGGCCTGATAAGCAGCGTCCTCCGTGGTTGAGGGTTGCTCGGTCACGGCGTCATCCCAGCGGGCATGGAAATGCGCACTGAGTTGCTGCATCGGCTCGAGAACGTTGTCGTAACCCTGCACCCAGCTCAGGTCGTTGGTCCAGGAGGCACCGTTCATATGGAATCCATCGCCCTCGCTGTGAAGCTGATCGATGGCCTTCTGCACCGATTGCGGAGACGGGGTTCGGGAGACAGCGTTCCAGAGGCGCTGTTGCTGAACCGCCTGGATCGGTGGAAACCCGTTGCCGTCCTCACCGCTGGCTTCCAGCAGCTCGAGGTATTCAGTTCCATTCACGGCAACGCAGCCATCGCCTGAATCCCGGATGCGCCGGTTGGCCTGCCGGAATGCCTCCGGGAATTCGTTCATCATCACGCCGCCGTTTTCCCCATCGGCGATCTGGCTCACCAGCGGTGGGGTGATCCGGCCCTCCAGGTTCTGCCGCTGCAGCCCCATGGCCTCGTAGCAGGGCTGCATCTGGCCCACCAGTTTGGTGTCGGACCCCTGGGTTTTGATCAGTGCGGTGATCTCCACGCTGTCGCCACAGCTGTTGCGGGCGACCAGTCGGTTCGGTTGATATTTCTGCTGCTGGCTCAACGGCTCGCCCTGAAGGGTTTCAACGCTGTGCTCCTGCACCAGCAGCCAGCGGTAGCCGTGCTCCTTCAACGCCGAAATGAAGGCATGCAAGGTGTCGGGATGGTTCGGCAGATGCATCTCCGGTGGAGAAAATCCCCGCACCCGCGCCAGGGCTTCGCAGCCGAACAGATCAGCGAACTGGTGCTGCCAGGCACTGATCTGCAGTTTCAGGTCCGGAATCGGCGTTGAGGGTGCAACGGCATGGCTCCAGAAACTTCCCAGCCATTCGACGTGGCGTTGCATCTGGGGATCACAGGCCAGGTGTTGAAGGGCTCCGGTGATGTCGTCGCGGCCCATCTGGCCCACACCCCAGAGCAGATTGCCGGAGTAATCGAGCATGATCCGCGGGCTGCATCCCTCCCCGATCAGCTGCGGGATCAGATCCGCCATGCGCCGATAGCACTGTGCGAAGGGTTCGGCGTTGTGGTTGTCCCCTTCGCCGGGGTGTTCAAACATGTACTGGAGATGCGAGATCAGCGCTCCATCAACGCCAGCCGGGATGGTGGGCTGATGCATGTGCAGGGCACAGGCGAAGGCCGAACGCATCCGGTCCAGGCTCAGATCGCTGCTGCCAGTCCACAGGGGAGCGTTGTTCCGCATCAATGCCTGCAGCTCTGCTTCCCGGCCGGCGATGGGTGGAATGGAGCGGAGCATCAGCAAGCCGGCGTTGTCAGCCCCCACTCCCTAGCTCCGATTCATCGGTGCAGCGGAGGCTGGCTTGGTTTCAACTCAACAACTTGTGTTGACCGCTTGCTCAATGCTGTTTCGACTGTTATCAGATTTTCGCCCGCGTGATGATGCGGACCTCAGCTTTGGGTGACAACAATTGCTGACGCTGCCTAACAGCTTTGGTGAACCTGTTTTCTGTTGTTCGCAGGCTCAAAACCCGCTTTGGCGTGATGGAGTCGTTGTTCACTCCGGCTTCCAACGATTCCATCGACGACCTCGAGTCCAGTTGGAGACCAGAGTGTGTTCAGGTGTTGAGCGACGAGGGGAGGCCGGGAACTGCGAAAGGGTCGTTTTCGAAATTCGGTGGTTAACAGCCAGAGGGGCTTGATTCCAGCCGTTCGTTGCTGCGAAAGGGCACAAAAAAGGAGGGTTCCCTAAGCCCTCCCGGATCGACGCATTACCCCTCGCTGGGGTGGTCATACTGTTACAGACGGAACGATCACATGCAGTAAGTGTTGTTACCCAAATGCCTCTTCAGGCCACCAGCTCCGTCTCGATGTCCCAACAGTCGGACCCTTTTGAGGTGAGCAGGCAAACCATGCTCTGGTCGTTGTTCACCAGCCGATAGGTCTGACCTGATGCATCACTTTTTGCTCGTGCGTGCCAGAAAGCCGTGTCGCGTGTGGGGTGTTCGTCTTCATTCATCCACCCCTGATCTGTGAGGACCTGAATGGTGATCATCACGTACTTGCAGATACCGTCAGGTTCGTTTGTTCTCGTTCGCGTTGATTGATCAGCCCGAAAGTCTTCGGGATTACGTCATCCAACGCAGCTTTTCTTAACGCACAAAAAAACCTGGATTGGCTCCAGGTTTCTCAGCGTGTTGGTCGGAATCTGGTGATCAGTCTTTGGGTGATTGTCTGGTCAGCACCGCAGACATGGTGGCGGCCAGCAACATGCAGCCGGCGACAGCGAGAAATCCCATGGCGCGTTCGTTCAATGTCTTGACAAACGAATCTTTCCGCGATTGACGCTTCGGCGATGTTGCCGTTGCCACAGGTTTGTTGTCTGATCGCTTCGTCTGGTCTGTGGTGAACCTAATTTTCGGTGAATCGCCACCACCGCATGCTGGATCGTTACCCGCAGTTCTGGAGTGATGCCTTCAAGTTGAGCGGTCGCATCAGCCGCATCGATTACTGGACGATCGTGGTGATGAATGTTGTGATCGCCTGGGCGCTCAGCCTGATGAGCAGCGCGGTGGCCTGGGTGTTCGGCGTGGCCGTGATCCTGCCGTTCTTCACCATGCAGATCCGCCGAATCCGCGACACAGGTCGGGCGTGGCTCTGGATCTTCATCAGCCTGGTGCCTCTGATCGGCCAGTTATGGCTGCTGTGGATTCTGATCGGCCCTTCGGCGGATCAGCTCAGGAATCGGCGCTGATCTTGAACTCATGGAACAGGGCTTCCGCCTCCGCGTATTCCGATTGTTCCCGCAACACAAACAACTGACTCTTCCACCAGTCCCAGGTGTCCATCTGAATCAGTTCATCCAACAGCTGCTCGTTCATCGATCGCCATCGATTGGTCGAAGGCTAGAGCGCAGTTCCGGCTTGTCATGCAGCCTTTACATGGCGCGATGGCACGGTGAATGCCAGCAGTATTTTGGCCACACCAAACTGCTCTGAACGGGTGAAGCCACGGATGAGGCGGAAGCTGCTTTGGGTTCTGGCCGTTCTGGCATTCGCCACGCCCATCAGGGTTCTGGCGAACACCGCCGGGGAGAAGAGCCTCGACTGCCTGTCCCTCCGAGCTCAGATCGGTGTTTCCGAAAGGGCGGCTGAGGCCACCGTCAGCAGGATCAAATCAGCGCCGACCAAAGCGCAGTGGTGTTCCTACAGCCGTGAGTACAACGCGCTTTATCAGAAACACAACGGCCTGATGCGCGATTACGCCCGTTGTCAACATCTCGAGGAGCAGGAGGCTGACTACAACCAGCTGATGGCTGACTACGACTACAACCAACAACGTCTGATGTCGATGCAGGGAACGGTTGCGGTGGCCTGCGCAGCCGCCGGGTACTGAACCGGAGAGGTTCGGCATCGGGTTGAGAGGTCCTGATGAGCGCGGCCTCGCTGTGATGAAGAAGCGTCAATGCATCCGGTCGAATGGCGCTGGCCTTGCCAGACCTGTGGAAGTCCGCGCAGACCTGTTCATGGCTACAGCTCGTTATCGCAGCAGGCGTTCGCTGTCACAGCGCTCGCTGCAACATGATCTGCAGGGAGCCCGCGACGCGCTGATCGCGTTTGATGGTTTTGAACCGGCCGGTGTTCCTGTTCCGGCAGCGGTGTTGCAACGACCCTCGGCCGGGTCAACGCTTCAGGGCTGGCCGCAGTGGCTGCAGAGAGCGCGCCGCTGGTGGTCCTCCATGCGTCAGCGATGAGGACGTCTCTGGTGACCGGTGCCAATCGCGGCATCGGTCTGGAGTACTGCCGACAGCTGAAGGCTCGTGGTGACCAGGTCGTGGCGGTCTGCCGCGAGCCCGGCCCGGAGCTTGAGGCCCTGGGGGTGCGCATTGAAGCCGGTGTTGAGTTGACGGACCCCGATGCCGTGGCGGCACTGATGCTGCGGCTGAAGGGAGTGACGCTGGATCTGGCGATCCTCAACGCCGGGGTTCTTCAGTCGATGGGATTGTCTGATCTCGACGCTGAGGCGATCCGGCTGCAGTTCGAGGTGAACGCCCTGGCCCCGTTGCAGCTCAGCCGGGCCCTGATGCCGCTGATGCCCCATGGTTCGAAGCTGATCCTGATGACCAGCCGGATGGGGTCGATCGACGACAACAGCTCCGGCGGTTCCTATGGCTATCGGATGTCGAAAGTGGCCCTGAACATGGCAGGTCGATCGCTGGCGATCGACCTGAAACCGAACGGCATTGCCGTGGCTCTGCTGCATCCAGGGCTCGTTCGCACCCGGATGATTCGCTTCAACCCCAGCGGCATTGCCCCGGAGGAGTCCGTTCGTGGGCTGCTGGAGCGGATTGATGCCCTGACCCTCGAGACCAGCGGCAGTTTCTGGCATGCCCAGGGTCAGTTGCTGCCCTGGTGATGGATGGGGCCTGCGTTCACCCTGCACACCACCAGTGGTGTGCAGCCAAAAAAAAACCTGCCTCGAGGGCAGGCCGGGTGATGGGGGATCTGATCTTAAGCCTGTACGGCGCCACTGGTGGTGCTTGCAACCCAAATGGCTCGAATATGTGAATGTGATCAAACAAATGTGGTTAATGTTGATACACACCACATCTGGGATCAGAGCTGTACGATTGCATCAACATCACAAGATGTGGTGCAAACAGGCTGGGTGATGGGGATTGCCTGAGCCATTGAATCCGCTCCATTTCTGGGGCGGATTTTTGTTTGCACCACGGTTTTTATAACCCTCCCGTTTGCATCGGCAAGCGCCAACAGCGCCGATTGAGCCAGATCTCGAGCTGCCCGGATTTGACTTGCCTCCGCCTGGAGTTCCACCATTTCTGCACCCTTGGGTTGAAAACGGTCTGATTGGGTTTTGATCCACGTCACTGGTCCGGCCGCGGTCGTTCCGAACAACGGGTCACCAGCAATGTGGAGGCGCTGCTGGCGGAGAACGATGCTTTGCGCCGGGAAGTGGCCCGGCTGACGCGGGAGCTGGAGCTGGTGCGTCGCTGGCGTCCCAACCGTGAGACCGGTTCAGCAGAGGCACCCAGGCGGATCCATCCAGCTCAGATCGAGGCCTGGGGAGCCGCCCTGGCGGGGCAGGCCGGTTGGGGTGTGTTGCGGCAAAGCGCGTTGAATGCCCTGGTCGATCAGCTCAACCGCGACAGCTTTCCGGCACAGCTGACGCTGCAGCAGCGACTGGATCGGCTGGCCCCTGGCCTGGGGCATGACCTGATGGCTGCCATCGGAGCGAGGAGAAACAAGAAAATCGCAGCTGTGCTGGCTGCATTCGCTCTCTATGGAGTGCGAGCCAGTGAATGGCTGGATGAAGATCCCCGCCGTGTGGTGGCGGATCTGCGCCAGCGGCTGGGAACCCATTCCCATTCGGCTTCCGGCCGGGGACGTCGCACCCGCAGTGACCGACGCCGTTCGGATCGCGTTGATGAGCCGATGCGGGGTGATGCCCGTTCCGCTGCACTGGCTGAGCTCGGTCTGGATCCGGGAGCCGGAACGGAGGCGATCAAGCGCGCATTCCGGCGGCTGGTGAAGCTGCACCATCCGGATGTGGGCGGTTCACCGGAGGCGTTTCGCCGTGTGAGCGAGGCTTATCAACAGCTCATCCAGTGATGTCCGCCATGCCGATTGAGTTTGGATTTGTCTTCATCGGTGCCGGACTGGCCGTTGGGATTTCGTTTGCTGTGGCGGTCTGGTTTGAGCGGTCCAAACAGAACCAGAAGGACCCCTCCTGAAACGAGATGTCAGGCTTGGCTGGAGAGTTGAACCATGCATCCATGGCTGATGCCGAGCGCAGGAACAAGCGCTACTGGATCGATGAAATCTCTTTTCTGGAGGCGCGTCTGAACGGCAGCCAGGGCGATATCGACAAGGATGATCGCGCTGCCTGTGAAGAGGCCCTCAAGGCAGCGCAGGCGAAACTGAAGGACTGCGGCGAATGATCTGATTCAGCTGCGGCGATGGCGGCGGCGTCCCAGCGGTTCGATCCAGTCCTTGCGGACGTGCTGATGGTGGTTCATCGCTGCGGGCAGGCGACACCCCAACTGAATGGTGCCCTCATCCATCAACCGGCCCAGACGCAGCACGGCAGCTTCTTCCGGACGATTGAAACTGGCCTGCTGAGCGGTCAGCCAGCTGACTTCGTGCTCGGTGATCACGCCGGTGGACAGGCTTTCAAGAACGATCTCTCCAACGGTCATGAGAGCGATGTAACGGATTTGTTACATTCTGGCGCGCCCTTGCCGTCACCGCGATTCCGAATCGTGCTGACGCAGTGCGGCGTGGGCGTTATGGAGGCCTTTGACCTTCGTGCAGCCCGATGGTTTGCACACCAGATACTGGCCCTGGCCGATGGCATCGATGGTGGTGCCTTTCGAAGAGGCGTAGATGCGGCTTTTGAAGTCCATCGCGTAACTCCTGATGTCATCGCAGGCGCTGGATACCGTTAAGCTCCGCGCCGCAGTACAACCTGCACTTCGATCCGGTTTTTAAACCTGAGCGAAGAAGACGGATTGGGGCAGGGGGTGAGATCCCTGCCTTTTTTATGCCCTATTCCGGCAGAGATTCCACGGCCCTGTGCATGAAACGTTTCACAAGGGGCATCGGCCAGCCTTCCCGTTGCAACGATTCCGCGATGGCATCAACCTGCCGGGCAATGTCTTCCGCGATCAAATCCTCCAGAAGGTTCGTGGAGTGGTCGCTCGGCTTGCTCATGAAGAAGGGATAGACGTCCGTTCTTTGTTTAACTCTCGAACCTTCCGGGTGGTCCGGCTCTTAATCCAAGAAGCTGAATCCGCTCACGATCGCCATTGCAGATGTCTTCGCGAAGGATCTGTCTGCTGTTGATGAACGGATCGACGCTTCAATCGTGTGAATCCGCATAACTTCCCATGGCCTCCGCTGCGTCAGTGGTTACAACGCGGGGGTTGTTGCTTCAGTCGGATGGTCATCACCACCGCCTCTTCTCAATCGATCGGCTCCTGGATTCAGGAAGGGGCTCATAAACCATTTCGTGCCCTGGCCTGCCCGTTGATCAGCGGAAGCCGAATCCGTCGCGGTTGAGATCCGGAGTCCACTGGCGGGAGAGTCCTTCAAGAACATGCGCAATGAACCGGTCATCGGCTCCGGTTTCCTTCTTCAACTCCCGCAGAATTGTGTTGATGGCCTTGCAGGCTTCAGGGATTTGTTGGTCCAGGTGTTGCTTGCTCGGTTGATAGACCATGGCCACAAAAAAGCCCCACCGTTGTTGGTGGGGCCAGGTTCAGTCTTGAAACTTGGTTGAGAAGATTACTCTTCGACGCCTTCAGCAGCTTCGCTGTGGGCAGCAGCATCACCGGTGGGCAGCAGACGGATGGCTTTCTTGCCCAGTTTGATTTCAAACTCATCGCCTGGCTCGAGGTTGAGCATTGCGGTGTAGGCCTTACCGATCAACAGGTTGCCGTTGCCCTGAACCTTGGCGATATAGCTGAGTTTACGACCACCTTTACCAATCGCTGCACCTGCGCCGCTGAGATTAACGCCCTTTGCGTCGAGAAGAGCTTCGTAAAAAGCGGTGAAATTCAGACGCTCGCCACCGTCTTTTTTATTGGACACATAGCCACATTCCCGAACCAGGTCGGATTTGGAGACATCACCCAGCTCTTTAACCTTGGCCAGGAGGTCGGATCCGGTGAGCATTGAAAAAAGACGCTTGCTTATGCAAATAATGCAAGTACAACACCCAACTTGTCAATACAAATTGGGGTGAATTTGATTCGTTGGTGGTGGCAACAGCCCCAAAAGGATCGTTCTTCCAGCACCTTGCTCGCGAATCATTCTCAGGAAACTGTTGTGCACCAATAACGCGACTCATTGGACCTTGCGTGCATCAACCCTGCCTCTGGTTGTTGCTCGGAGTTTGTTTCGGCTTCATTTCCGGTCGCGGTGATCCCGAGATCAAATGGAAATAACAGCTCCGATCCGCCTGAGTCCGTCGATCCTGAGGGAGATGAACCGTGATGCGGGCATGTTCACAATTGAGCGCCTGGGTGATCAGGGTTGGATGAGAGAACTGTCTTGTCAGACTGAGTTCAAGGCCTTCCTGAATGCCCGTACTCGTTGTATGGCCAGTGGAAATACCTACCGCGTGATCAACAGTGACCTTGATGTCATCTGTCTGGTCACGCTTGATGGTTGCAAGCGTCAATACGGCGCACGTTGATGTCGTTGATGCCTGGTTCGATCTGACTAACGTTGAGCGCCGCGCGGCTCACATGACGATTCCCTTTGGCGAGCCTGAACCGTCCGATGCTCTGATGAATAAGTCAGTTTCATCGACGCGGTTGCGCGCCTGGTTGAACACAAGACTGCGCCATCTCGCCACCGCACAGCGCATTCAGGATGCCCGCGCCCTGCGCAGCGAATTTTCCGTTGATTGAGAGATTCAGCCGAATCCGCCTCGCCCTGAACCGGATTGTTTCTTCTGAGCCGGCAGCACCTCAATCACAACGGCTTTCAGTCGGCTTGCGTACCAGAGATCCGTGGCTTCGGCATAACTGGCCACATCCTTGAACGAGCCGTCGATGAACTTCACCCTGTAGCGATGTCGGTCGTAGGGACGTGAATCGGTGTCTTCAAACGACTTCATGCCCGACCCGGATGATTGGCTTCTGCTGCAGCTTCCTGCATTCCGTTGTTGATCGGTGGCCGGTCCGCACAAAAAAAGCCCCGCATTGGCGGGGCCTGATCGAATGCTCGCCGGGATCAGCGAGCGACTTTGTTCCCCCGGTAGACAAGAACAGAACTCCTGTTGCCGGTGATGGCAGCTTTGTTCTGGACGTACTTCTGGCCGCGATAGGTCAGCGTCATGGGTGGTTCCTCGAAGCAAGCTCAGGTCCCCGTTCCATGGCCTGAGTCGAACTGCGCCTCGCTGGAAGCGAGGTGAACGTCGATTGCGTAGCTGTGGCTACAGAAACTTTTTAGCGCGCTGTTCGCGTCGGCGGTCGTTCGCCTTGCTACAGATCGCCGCAATTGACGACATTGCAGCCTGAATTTGCGCTTTTGCTCACCTGCGGCGCGCTCTGGTGTCGTTTGCTGCTGACGGTTTGTGACGTTTGCTGAGCGGCGCGGTGGGCTCCTTACGTTGTGAACGCTCACGCACCGGGCGCCATGCAACTTCCGCAGAACAAAGGTGACTGGGTCAGGGCTCAGCAGCGCAAACTCAACCAGCCGATTGATCTCGACACCCTGCTCTGGGTTCGCAATCGGATGATGCGCCTGGAGGTGGAAGCTCGCTGGGCTGATCGGATCCGTCTGTTTGAGGAGTTCTTCCCCAACGACGCGATGATTCCCCGCCTCTGAGCTGGATGGCCGGATTCCGGCGGACTTCGGTCGCCGATCCGACAGACGTTCTCAGTCATTGGAGCGAGCCTCCTGCCATCCACGACATCTGTCTTCGGCGGCTGGTTCTGAATGGAAGCGTTGGTTCTGCTGTTGATCGGTGCCTCGATGGCCGGTGCTGTGTTCGCCAACCTGCGGACCGGGCAGTCGCCTTAGGCTGAGCCGACTTTTGTCGCAGCAATGCTCCCTCAGTTCGCCTTCATGCTCGGGGAGCTTGAAATCAGCAACATCACCGCCGTTGCTCTCGTGGTGGTGGCCCTGGTGTTTGTGGGCAGTTTCGCGGTGGTGTCACTGCAGACCGGGGAACTGATCAAGCCGCCCAAACGATGAGTCACGACTGGATGCTCAACGGGAGGGTGATTCATCTGAATGCACCCAGTGATCGTGCGGTGGCCCAACGGGTGGCTCAGCACATGCAGCGGCGCATTGCTGAAGACGACTGGCGCCCCTATGCCACCAGGGCCGATGCGCTGAAGGCCTGGATCCGGCTGGGAGGAATCAGGCTGCAGGTGCTGCAGGCCCTGGGGTTGATCGACGCTTCCGATGCCGGCAGTCATGGCTGAACACGGCAGGCCTTCGCATGTGGTGGTGGTCGGTGCCGGCTGGGCCGGATGGGGTGCGGCCAAGGCGCTGTGTGAAGCCGGGGTGCGGGTGACCCTGATCGACGGGATGACCGATCCCAGCGGCCGAACCCCCGACAGAACCGCCAGCGGCAAACCGTTCGAGCCCGGCACCCGCGGTTTCTGGAGGGACTACCCCAACATCAATGCGCTGACGGCTGAGCTGGGGTTGGGTGATGTGTTCACCCCCTTCACCACCAGCGCCTTCTGGTCTCCCGATGGCCTTGAGGCAACGGCGCCGGTGTTCGGAAACGGTCTTCAGCTGCCCAGCCCGCTGGGTCAGGCCTTCGCCACGCTGAGCAACTTCAGGCGGTTGCCGGTGTCGGACCGGTTGAGCATCGCCGGGCTGCTGATCGCCATGCTCGATCTCAACCGAAACCCGGAAACCTTCTCGCGTTACGACGGGATCGATGCCCTCACCCTGTTCCGCCAGCTGAAGATCAGTGAGCGGATGATCGAGGAGTTCCTGAGGCCGATCCTGCTGGTGGGCCTGTTCAAACCGCCCGAGGAGCTGTCGGCGGCGGTGACGATGGAACTGCTCTACTACTACGCCCTCGCCCATCAGGACTCCTTTGATGTGCGCTGGATCCGGTCCAGGAGCATTGCCGAGCAGCTGATCGCTCCGCTGGCGGAGCGACTGGTGGCGCAGCATCAGCTCACCGTGCTGGGGGGAACGCTGGTGACCGGTCTGAATCTGGATGAGGCCGGCGCCCGGATCCATTCGGTGACCACCCGTTCCAAGGCATCGGGCGTCAGCGCTGAGATCGATGCTGTGGATGCGGTGGTGATGGCGGTGGGCGCCCGAGGGATGCGGGGGGTGATGGCCGAATCACCGGCATGCGCACAGGCGGCACCGGAACTGGCGATGGCCGGTGAACTCGGTGCGATTGATGTGGTGTCTGTGCGGTTGTGGCTGGATCGCCACGTTGCGGTAGCCGATCCCGCCAATGTCTTCTCCTGTTTTGCGGCGTTGAGGGGATCCGGCGCCACCTTCTTCATGCTCGATCAGCTGCAGAAGGGCAGCGAGCCGGAGCTGTGGGGTGGTGCTGATCCGCAGGGCTCTGTGGTGGCCAGCGATTTCTACAACGCCTCGGAGATCGCGACGCTGAGCGATGAGCAGATCATTGCCACGCTGATGCAGGAGCTGCTGCCGCAGGCGGTTCCCGCTTTCCGCCAGGCCCGGGTGGTGGACTCGGAGGTGCGGCGTTACCCGGCGTCGGTGTCGCTGTTCTCACCCGGCAGCTTCCGGCAGCGGCCGCCGCTGGAAACATCGCTGCCGTCGGTGGTGTGCGCCGGCGACTGGGTGCGCATGGGCGAGCGGGAGCACGGTGCCAAGGGGCTGTGCCAGGAGCGGGCCTATGTGTGCGGGCTGGAAGCCGCCAATTCGCTGCTGCAACGCGGGATTGTGACGGGAGGCGATGGTGTGAACAGCAGGCGGCACCGGGTGATTCCGATCCGTGCGGATGAACCGCAGGTGCTGCTGGGCCGCGCCCTGAACAGGCTGGTGATGGATCCCCTCGAAAAGATCGGCATCAACTGGCCCTGGCTGGCGAGTTAGCCCCTCGGGCTGACGCCGGCAATGACTCTGTTCACAATCGATTCAGCTGCTGGACGGGCCCATGCGTCGCCGATCCCTTCTGACGCTGGCGCTGACGGCCGGTTCAGCTGTCGGAGCGTCTCTGGTGAGTGGACGTGCCCGAGCGGTGCCTGCCGTTGGTGATGACGCATCGCTGATGGGCCCCTTCCGCCTTGAGCTGCTGCACCGGCAGCGCATCGATGCCCCAGGCCTCGGCCTGGATGAGCCGTCGGGCCTCACCCTCAACGCCGATGGCACGGCGCTGTACACCGTCAGCGACGACACCCGGACCATCTTCTGCATGGACCTCAAGGGTGAGGTGTTGGCCGGTGAGTCGTTCCCTCTGAACGCGAACGACCTGGAGGGAATCGCCCTCAGCGCTGATGGCAAACGCCTGCTTGCGGTGCATGAGGAGACCAATGCGGTGATCAGCATTGATCTGGCCCGTCGGCGGGAACTGCGGCGTCAACCCCTGGCCGGGATGGACAACTACGCCGGCATCGCCAGACACTTCCCCGCCAGGCCGGACAACAAAGGCCTGGAGGGGATCACGGTGAACACCCGCAATCAACGTGTGTTCGTGGTGAAGGAGGGTTCCCCCGGGCTGCTGATCGAACTCGATCCCTCTTGCCGCACCATTCTTTCGTCGCGATTGCTGACGGCGGAGAACGGCTTCTCCCACCCGAAGCTCGAGCAACGCAAGCTGGATTTCTCCGGGCTGAGTTACGACAGCCAGCGCGACACGATCTGGATCGCCAGCGACAAGGGGAGGTGTCTGTTCCATTACGACTGGACCCGCGATCGGGTGCTGCAGCGTCTGGATCTGCTGTTCAACGACGGCGGTGAAACCAGGCGGGTGCGCAAAGCCGAAGGCATCGCCGTTGATCCGCAACGGGGCAGGGTTTATGTGGTGAGTGATCGTGACGCCGAGCTCTATGTGTTCAAGCTCCATGGCTGATTCCAACTCCAGATCCATGCCTTTTGCTCGCTGGCTTCCGGCCCTGGCACTGCTGGCGGGTTTCAGCGGCGTCGACGTTGCCAGCCGAGTGCCGGTGCGGGCCGACAGCACCGAAGCCCGCTGCCATCTGTTGGTTCCGGATGGCAGCACCCCGGAGAAGACGGGGCCGTGCTGGTTCAGTCAGCGGCAGGGGAATGTGGATGTGCGTTTCGGCGCCAGGGCGTTTCATTTCCCGGCTGCGGAGCAGGGGCTCAGTTATCAGCGGATCAACAGCAGCGAGGGAATCCGTTTCAGCCGGGAGGGCCAGTTCAGGCTTCAGGTGCTGTGGGCTGTGCCGAGCGAGCCGTAGGCACCCAGATCGCGGCATTGGCATCCCCCACTCCAGTGGTGCGCCCCTCGAGATGTTCGATTCCCATCCAGGCGCAGATCAGGCCATCGAGCATGTCTTCCACCGGCTTGAGTGATGCCAGCGTTGTCACCACCGCTGCTTCCGGGATGAACGGCGGGATGCCGGCGATCCGGGCATCAAGGCCGGCTTTGATCGCCTCGAACTCCTGCAGCAGCCGCTGAATGCGCTCGCTGCGCGACAGCTGCTCCGTTTTCCAGTACTGGCTCGAACGGCTCACCTTGTAGGGGAGGCGGTAGTTGCGGTTGAGCAATGCCAGCAGGGCCACATGGGGGTAAACCTCGATCAGGGCCGGGAAGGGCTGGGGCGTGCCGGTGCTGGTGTGCAGCCGGTAGCCAAGGCTGCTGCAATCGGCGCGCAACTGATCGGCGATGGGGCCGGGTCGGTCGGCAGACGGGCTGTGTACGGCGCAACCACTGGGGCCATAGCGGCTTGCGATGGCGTTGTCCGCAGCGCGTCGCCCCGTGATCGGAGTCGTGGCCAGCGGCATGTCGACCGCGATGCAATCCACCGCGACTCCTGTGAGCTGTCTGCCGGCCTGAAGCAGTGCTGCCGGATCGGGTCCGCTGCCCTGGGCCCGGACCTGTGGATCCCAGGGGATCCCCCGGGCCAGATCCAGAAAGGCGGCATAGCTGGGGGCCAGGGCACGGCATTGCCAGCCCGATGCCGAGGCCTGCACCAGGGCGATGCCGCTGGGCTGGTGAGCGGTCCAGGCGGCATCGATGCCGAGCACACAGGCGGCTGGAGGGGTTGGTGGGGGTTGATCAACCTCCCTGCTCAGATCAGGTTGAGCGATCAGTTCTTCTCGGTTGGTTCCACCGTTTCCACGTCAACGATCACATCGCTGGCCTGCACGTCGTTGTTGATCTCCCTCATCGAGCTGAGCACCCGCCGAAACAGGCGGCTCATGAAATAGACCGTGGCGATCAACCAGATGATCTTGATCATGGCTTCAACGGTTCAGGGCCAGCCCAGCAACGTTCCTGCTGAACAATGGCAGAGGTTGGCCCTGAGCTGAGGCCTCCGCAATGTTGCGTTGAGCTGGCTTGACGCCAACGGAGGGGCCCACATCATGCAGGCATGACCGGACTGATCTGCGGGCTGACAACCTTGTGGCTTCATGCCTGGTGGTGCTGCCGCACCTCCAATTCGCCGGCGTTGAAGCGCAGCTGGCCCTACCCGCGTCTGTGGAAGAACAGCGCTGATCTCTATGCAAGGCCCTGCCGCCGTCATCACCATCTGCGGGCCCGCACTCAGCTGATCGCCCGGAGTCAGAGGGTTGTCGCCGCGCCTTAATGGGCTGGAGCCTGCTGCTGGCGTAGACGCTTCAGCTGATCATCGAGGCGAAAGCGCAGCTGGCGAAGATTTTCAACGTTGATCTGATGTTCTCCAGCACTCCAGTGCTGCGGGTTGGCGACTCGAATCTCAAGCTCTCGCAAGCGGGAGCGATCGGTTTGCATAGGAAGCTCCACAGGCGGCTTAAGTCTGTTGCCGCCGTTGAGCATTCAACATGAGTCTTTTTGCTTGTTGGTGGTCAAACCTTGCTCCGGCACAGCTCAAATGGAACCCGCCTCGAACAGATGATCCATCAGGGCTGCATACAACTGATTCTTCATTAACAACAGACAGGCCTGTTCATCGGCATCACCGCCGGGCCAGTCGTTGTAAGCATCAGCCACAACGCGGTGCAGAAGCCGCAGGGCATCGGCCTCCATCGCAAGGGTGGTCACCATCTCGTGGTTGTTCATGGTGTTGAAGGCGGGGTTGATGTGAACGAAATCAGAGACCTTTGGTCTGGCGAAAGGCCCAGGCTGCGGCTGCCTGTTGTTGCTTCCAGGCCACTAAAAGGTCTTTAGCGATACCGCGCAGTGCTTCAACATCTTCTGAATTGTCGATCTCTCGAGAGAATTTTTCGATCTCAAATTTCTGGCCCAGAGTCAACGCAATTGGTTCCATTGGCTTGTGGCTTTGTGCGCAGAACG
>CAJWZW010000011.1 GCA_913050565.1 uncultured Synechococcus sp. | reverse complement strand
TGTGATGGCTCGATTCTTCGCGGGGAGGAAGCTCCAACCCTTTCATCGATCACCGAAACTCTTCAGCAGTTGTTGACTGAGGCGCAGAACGCCCGGATCGTTCCAAATCTGGCTCAGTCCACCAAGCAGTTTGAGCTCACCGCGAAGGAGATCGAGGCGGTGGTGAAGCAGCTCAAGCTTGAGATTGCCAGGGCGCAGCCCATGGTCACCAACCTCAACACCGCGACGGCCAACGCAGCGGCTGCATCCGCGCATGTGAACAACATCGTCGCTTCGCTTGATAACCCAGCAACGCTCCAGGAGCTGCGTCAGACCACGGCCAATGCAGCCCAGATCAGCGCGAAGATCGATGCGGTGGGTGGTGATGTGGCGAAGCTCACAGCCGATCCCGACTTCATGCGGGCCCTGCGCAATGTGACCATCGGGCTTGGTGAGCTGTTTGGAGAGGTGTACCCCGCACAGACGGGGTCTTCCAGGCGCTGATAAAACAATATCGTGCATATATTTGCACGATATTGTGCATTGCTCAGATGTCGCTGATCGCATCCATCGCCACGGCGGCAATGGCCTGATCGCTTGCTTTGGGCAGCTGCACGTACTTGCCACCTGCGGCTTCCGCAAGATCTTTGCCCATCCCGCTGCCGATGAATTTGCGCTCGGTGTCGATCACCAGCAGCTTGATCCCCAGCATCCGGTAACGGCCTGCCACGTCGAGCACCTCCTGTTTCAGGTCGGGTTTCTCCTCTCCTTCCAGTTCGGGTTGGCCGAGAGAGGTGCTCAGCGGCACGTTGCCGCGCCCGTCAGTGATCGCCACCACCACCACCTGGCCCAGATCGCCTGTTGCAAGAGCATTGGCTCCGACACGGGCGGCCTGGGTGAGGCCATGGGCCAGGGGCGATCCGCCTCCACACGGCATCGATTCCAGCCGTCGTCTCGCCGCTGTGATTGAGCGCGTTGGGGGCAGCAGCACTTCGGCCTGATCGCCGCGGAATGGGATCAGGGCGACTTCATCGCGGTTCTCATAGGCCTCGGTAAGCAGACGGATCACAGCGCCTTTGGCGCTTTGCATCCGGTTCAGGGCCATCGAGCCGCTTGCATCAACGAGAAAAACAACAAGGGCCCCCGCCTTGCGCTGCAGCAGCTTGGCCCGGAGATCGCCCTCCTCCACGATCACGGTGCGGTGCGGTTCCCGAGCGCGGCGGATTTTCTGGTAAGGCGCCGCTGCTCGCAGGGTGGCGTCCACGGCAATTCGCCGCACCGGCCCGCGCGGCAGCATCGGCTTCACATAACGCCCCCGGCTGTCGCTGAAGACAACCGATCGGCTGCCGCTGTTGCCGCTTTTGGCTTTGGCCGCGTTGAACAACAGCAGATCGGGGTCCACGGCGATCGCTTCCGGATCGAGCATGAATTCCTCGGGTACGGCCGGGGGGGCCTGATCCTGTTCGCCGTCGTCTTCGTCGTTGGTTTCATCGTCGGGGTTGTCGTCTTCAGCGTTGTCCTCTGCGGGGTCGTTCTCTTCCTCGCCGGATCCCTCCGGTGGTGGGGGTGGGTTGTCCTGCTGCTGATCCCCCTGGTCCTGCGGCGGTGGCGGCGGTTCCTGATCCTGTGGTGGCGGTGGCTCCATCTGCTGATCCGGCGGCGGCATCTGTGAGGCCCGCGGTGCGATCACCAGAGCGACAGCCACCTGCAGGTCGTCGGCTTCCACCTGATCCCGACCGCTGAGAGCGGCATGGGCCCTGGCCACACGCACCGCATAAAGCTCGGAGCGATGGCCTTCCACTCCACCGCGGATCGCTTCCGTCACCAGGTATTCGATCTGCTCACGGCTGATCTGCACATCCGGCAGCCACTGACGCGCCAGCAGCAGCTGTGTGGCGAGGGCATCGGTTTCCTCCCCCCACTGTTCGGCGAAGCTGCGGCTGCACTGGCCGTGGCTGATCACGGCGTTGGTGATCTCCACGCGCTGCTCCGTGCTCACCAGCTGATCGGCCGAAAGAGCAATGGCAAAGCGATCCAGCAGGTGATCGCGAACGTTGCCCTCTTCAGGGTTGTACGTCGCGATCAGCAGTGGCCGGCACGGGTGGCTGAGGCTGAGGCCCTCCCGTTCCACCCGGTTTTCACCGCTGCCGACAGCCGCAAGCATCAGGTTGACGATGCCGTCATCCAGCAGGTTGAGTTCATCGACGTAAAGAACGCCGCGGTGGGCGTCCGCCAGCAGACCGGGTTGAAAGACAGCGCTGCCGCTGGAGAGTGAGGCAGTTACATCCACTGCGCCCACCAATCGGTCTTCGGTGATGCCGAGCGGAATCTGGATAAAGGGTGCTGGGACGACGGTGGATGGGGGTTCCCCGCTGATTCGCGCGCGCGTGGCGTCGTCCCACTCCTCGGGGTTCGCTGGGTCGAGATTGCGGCCGACACCGCCTTCGGTGTCGAGGATGTCGATCGGTGGCAACAGAGCGTGGAGCCCTCGTGCCAGGACCGATTTGCCGGTTCCGCGCCCACCGGCGATCACCACACCACCCAGGCCCGGATCCACAGCTGCGAGCAGCAGAGCCAGCTTCAGCGTTCCGTGTCCGGTGATCGCCGCCAGCGGAAAGGCACGGATTGCCTGGTCGTCCTTCACCGCCACACCGGTTGCCACCATGGACGCGTTCAGCCCGTTCGTGCGCGCCAGTCTCGCTGATGCCCCTCTTCCATGAAGCCTCAATGGCGGTGGCGCTGGGGGCCAACCAACCCAGTGTGGCTGGGTCCCCCCGCGACACGCTCCGGGCGGTGCGTCCCCTGTTGGAGCAGCAGGTGGCGGGTTGGGCTCGATCCGAGCCGGTGTGTTGTTGGTCAGCGCTCTTCGACACCGAGCCGGTGGGGCCGTCGAATCAGCCCAACTACCTCAACGCTGTGCTGCTGGTGAAGGCGGTTCCGGAGGTCCCATCGACTGCTGCTGCGCTGGATCTTCTGCGTCGTCTGCAGGAGCTCGAGGGTCGTTTTGGCAGGGATCGTTCCTGTGAGCAGCGCTGGGGACCACGCAGCCTGGATCTGGACCTTCTCTTCTGGGGAGAGCTGCGACTTGACCACCCCCAGCTGGTGCTGCCCCATCCCCGCATGCACCTCCGCAGCTTTGTCCTGGAGCCTTTGCTTCAGGCGATGCAGGGCACTCACCCGCCATGCTGGTGACCCATCACGCCCGATCCCATGGCGCCGCTGCCGGCCCCGGAGCCCTTTGAGCTGCTGGACACTGTTGAGGCGATGGATGCCCGCAAGATCCGATTTGAACGCAATCGGATCAAGCTGCCGATGGGGGTGGAAGGCACCTTCGGGATCATTCGCCATCCGGGAGCCTCCCTGGCAGTGCCGATTACCGATGACGGCCAGGTGGTGCTGCTGCGCCAGTATCGATTCGCGGTTCAGGCCCGTCTGCTCGAGTTCCCCGCCGGCACCTTGGAGGAAGGCGAAGACCCGCTTGAGTCCATGCGGCGGGAACTCGGGGAAGAGGCCGGTTACAGCGCAGCGCGATGGGATGCCCTTGGTCCAATGCTTCCGTGTCCCGGATACTCCGACGAGGTGATCCATTGCTTCCTTGCCAGGGAGCTGACTGCTCTGGAGAACCCTCCCGCCGGCGATGACGATGAGGACCTTGAGGTGGTGTTGATGAGCCCTGCCGCCCTCGATGCCGCGCTGGCCTCCGGTGATGAATGGCTCGATGGCAAGAGCGTCACCGCCTGGTACAGGGCCAAACAACTGCTGAAGATCTGATGACAGGCCTTTCGACGACAACAAGCCGCGTTCTTTTCTGGCACCGACGCGATCTGCGTTTTGCAGACAACCTCGGACTGACGGCCGCTGCGGAGATCAGCCAGGGGGTGACGGGTTTGTATGTGCTCGATCCTCAGTTGCTCAATCCACCGGAGCATCTGCCGCCCATGGCCCCGGCGCGCCTGTGGTTCCTTCTTGAAAGCCTGGTTGAACTGCAGCAACGCTGGCGGGAAGCCGGCAGCCGGTTGCTGATTGTGGAGGGTGACCCAGTGGCGCTTGTGCCACGGCTGGCTGATCGCCTCGGCGCTGAAGCTGTGGTGTGGAACAGGGATGTGGAGCCCTATGCCCGGGAGCGGGATCGGCAGGTGGCCCGGCAGTTGCAGGCCGATGGTCGTCGGGTGGTGGTGGACTGGGATCAGCTGCTCATCGCTCCGGAGCTGTTGAAGACGGGCGGTGGTGATCCCTATCGGGTCTATGGACCGTTTCTTCGCAACTGGCGCGGCCAGGTGCTGTCTCGGAAGCCTGCCACTGTTCCTGCGCCATCCGGATTGATCGATCTGGCACCGGAGCTGGTCTCTGATGCCGATCCGTTGGCGGAACTGCTCAACAGCCATGGTTTTCAGGGAACGGAGCTCTGCCCCTGTCGCCCGGGTGAAGCGGCTGCGCAGCAGCAGCTCGCCGCGTTCTGTGATGGACCTCTGCTCGGGTATGAGCCGGACCGTAATTTCCCCGGCACTGCCGGCACCTCTCACCTCAGTGCAGCTCTGAGTGTGGGAACCCTCAGCCCGCGCCAGGCCTGGTGTGCGGCCCAGGCGTCCCGCGATCAGGCCCGCAGTGAGGAGCAGCTGCACGCCATTGCAGTGTGGGAGCAGGAGCTGTGCTGGAGAGAGTTTTACCAGCAGGCGCTGTTTCATTTCCCCGAACTGGCGGATGGTCCTTACCGCGAGCAGTGGCGCCGATTTCCGTGGGAGAACAACGCCGAATGGTTTGAACTGTGGAAGGAGGGTCAGACGGGCATGCCGATCATTGATGCCGCCATGCGACAGCTCAATCAGTCCGGGTGGATGCACAACCGTTGTCGCATGATCGTGGCCTCCTATTTGGTCAAGGATCTGATCTGTGACTGGCGTTGGGGCGAAAGAGCCTTCATGGAGCTGGAGGTGGATGGCGACCTGGCTGCCAACAACGGCGGTTGGCAGTGGAGTGCCAGCAGCGGCATGGATCCCAAGCCCCTGCGGATCTTCAATCCCGCCACTCAGGCCAGCAAATTTGATGCCACAGGCGATTACATCCGCCGTTGGGTGCCTGAGCTGCGACACGTGAACACCAGGGACTTGCTCAGTGGTGAAATCGGTGCTCTTGAACGCCGCGACTACCCTGAAATGCTGGTGAATCACAAGATTCAGCAGGCCAGGTTCAAGGGGCTTTACGCGACCATCCGCTCCTGAGACCCGCCTCGGGGCAGTTGAGTTGGAGATTTGGCCCGCAACAGTTTCCGCAATGTCTCGATCACGGTCTGCTGCTGCTGATCAGTGAGCTCCGGGAAAATCGGCAGGCTGAGCACCTGTTGGCAGAGTTGTTCGGTGATCGGCAGCGGCCCTGTCTGTTGGCGGAGATGGGCGTAGGCAGGTTGGCTGTGGATCGGGATCGGGTAGTAGATGATCGTGCTGATGCCGCTGTCCTGAAGGATCTGTTTGAAAGCATCACGGTCGCTGTTGATGCGAACCACGAATTGGTTCCAGCTGTGGCCTGGCTCGTCCGACGGTAGAGAGAGTCCCTGCAGGCCAGCCAGCTGTTCCCGGTATCGGGCTGCGATTGCAGATCGACGCCTGACCCAATCCGCGAGATGCGGCAGTTTCACGTTCAGCACGGCGGCCTGGATCGCATCGAGTCGGCTGTTGTAGCCGAGAGCCGTGTGCAGGTAGCGCTTGGGCATGCCATGCACCGCAAGCTCGCGCATCGTCTGAGCCAGGCCGGCATCACTTGTGGTGGCCGCACCGCCGTCTCCAGCTGCTCCGAGGTTTTTCGTGGGAAAAAAGCTGAAGCAGCCCACATCCCCGAAGCTGCCCACGGGCTGACCATTCCAGCGAGCACCGGTGGCCTGGGCGCAGTCCTCCACCACGTTGAGTCGGTGTGCCTCGGCGATGGCCATCAGCCGGGTCATGTCCACCGGTCTTCCGAACAGGTGCACCGGCATCAGCGCCTTGGTGGCCGGCGTGATGGCCGCCTCGATCCGATCGAGATCGATCAGATAGGTCGCAGGGTCCACATCCACGAACACCGGTGTTGCGCCCACGGCGCTGATGGCTTCAGCGGTGGCGAAAAAGCTGAAGGAGCAGGTGATCACTTCATCGCCTGGCCCGATCTCCAGGGCCCGCAGGGCCAGGATCAGTGCATCGGTTCCGCTGTTGCAGCCCACGGCATGGGATGTGGCCACGCTGGTGGCGAATGCGTCTTCAAACGCGTTCAGTTGCGCCCCACCGATGTACTGGCCGCTGCGCAACACCTGGAGCACCGCCTCCTCAAGATCCGTGCCCAGATCATTGATCTGCTGGCTGAGGCTGAAGGGAGGAACCTGCATGAACCAAATCTTAAGGGGCTCAGCCGAACCACTCCGGCTCGTGTCCGGGGTTCCACTTCACGTTGCAGCCCACCGAGGGCTGCTGGTCTGGATTCACGGTGGTGCCATCAAGCACGGCATTCAGCGCTGCGCGCAGGTCCTGACCGTTCAGGGGTTGGTCGTTGCCAGGCCGGCTCCCGTCCAGCTGGCCGCGGTAGCGCAGGGTCTGAAGGCCGTCACCCTGCTCCGCGAACACGTAGAACTCCGGCGTGCAGGCCGCCCGCAGATCCTTCGCCAGGCTTTGCTGTTCATCCAGCAGATAAGGAAACTGCCAGCCATGGCGGCGGGCCTGATCGGCCAACTGCGCCGGTCCGTCCTGGGGATGGGTGATCAGGCTGTTGCTGCTAACGCCCACCAGTTGCACCCTCCCTGCAAAGTCTTTTTCCAGACGGGTGAGTTCCGGCTCCACGTGCTTGACGAAGGGGCAGTGGGCGCAGATCACCATCAGAAGAACAGGCTGTCCGGTCAGTTGGCTGCTGTTGAGAGTCCCTGTGCTGACCAGCGGCAGATCGAATGCAGGCAGAGCAGTGCCGAGCGCCAGCATCGTGGAGGGTGTCAGGGCCATGACGCGGCGTCTCGAGCGGCGAAGTTCCATCAGGATGGCTCCAGACTGGGCTGGACGGATGCGTTGGAGGCTGCTTTTTGGTGGTTTGTTGGGGTTGGCCGCCTGTGGTTCGCCATCCGACCCCCCCAGCTGGCGTTTGTTCGAACTGCAGCGCCATGAGCCCCACGATGGTGTTGCCGTGGTGAATCAACCCGATGGTTTCGGTCTGCACATCCATCTGGAGACCGACACGAGCTTCAAGGGGATCTGTCGCCCACGCTGGTTGCCGGATCCTGCGCGATTGTTCAACGGCAACGGCAGCAGGCCGTTCAGCTCAGGCCTGGCGACGCGGGCTGAATTTTTTGAGGCTGTTGCCCGTCGGGATGTGCGCAATCTGCTGGCCAGGGAGCTTGAGGCCCTTTGCAGGGACCGCGCGCCTCAGCATCGCTGGCAATGGACCGAACCACCCCGCACGCCTGATCAGGTGGTACCGGTGCAGCTGCCGGCTCTGGAGGAGGGTGAGTTGCTCGTCAGTCCGGTGGAGGAATTGCGGCGTGTCGAGATGTTGCTGAAGGATCAACCGGCTGGGGAGTAGTTCTCCCAGACCGCGGATTCCGCTTCACGCCAGTACCGGCTGAACCTCCCCAGCCGTGGCGGCCGGGCCAGCTCCACAAAGGGATCTGGATCGAGCTCCACCAGTGGCAGTTCAGTGTTGATTTCCTCGGCGATCAGCTCCAGCCGAGGATCAACCCAGGTGCTTGTCAGGACGCCATCGGCCTGGTGACGGCGGGCGAATGACAACACTTCAGAGGCCACATCTCCTTTACGGAGGGTGAGGGGCAACTCCAGTGCGCACTCGTACAGAAATCCCAGTCGCTTGCGACTGATCCGGCTGGTCCGAATCCAATGTGTGTCGAAGACGAACAGGGCCGGTGCCTCCGGCCAGGCCCGCAACGCGGGGTTCGCGGGGCCCAGGGCCTCCTCATGGATCCAAAGAATGGGTCGTTGCAGCGTCATGGCATCGTCTGGGGCTTATCGCTTGGGGCGTGCGAGGGCAGCAGCGGCACCGCTGTGGCCTCGTTTGGTTGAACCGTTGCGATCACGGCCGGAGCGACGGTTGCGTCCGTTGCCCGTGTCGCGAATGGCCGGCATCGGTGCAAACAACTGACCCTCCAGTTGCTCGTAACTGCCGTCGAAGGGGCAGCGGCCAAAGCTGGTGCAGTCGTCGCAATTCCTGGCGCCGCCGTAGCGCACCAGATTGTCTCGATTGAAGAAATAGGGCTTGTGGCTGAACGTGCTGGCCACCCATTGCCAGCTGAGGTGGTTGCTGGCGGGGTCACCATCCACGAGGTGCTCCAGAAACCAGTCGGCCCCGGCTTTCCAGTGCACACGCCGCCAGTGCACCAACCAGGCGGCCATCCACATGCGGGCGTGATTGTGCAGCCAGCCCGTCCTCACCAGCTCATCGCGGAACCCGTCCATGCAGGCCAGCCCCGTGGTGCCGTCCCGCACATCCGCTGGCAGCTCCTTTGCATAACTCCCAGCTGCGTGGCCGGTTTTGGGCTCTTCCTGATCCTCGTGGATCCCTTCACCCAAATCCAGCCACATCCGTTGCCAGAAGTCGCGCCAACCCAGTTCGTTGATCAGCTTGCTGCCTTCGTTCCGGTTGCGGATTTTCTGAAACACCGCATCCCTGACCTCCGCCAGTGTGAGCACGCCGTGGCGGATGTACGGGGAAAGTCCGGTGACGGCGCCATTGATGTGATTACGGCTTTTGGCGTAGCGAGCCGGATTCATCCGGGCCAACCTGGCTTCCGCAGCCTGGCGCCCACCTCGAATGGGACTGAGGGATCCTTCCGCTTCGGGGAATTCCTCCGCCAGCAGTTGCTCAAGCGCATCACGACTGGCAAACGTTCGGGGAAGATCGCCGGGGGCAGGGGTGTTCTGGACGGTGGGCACCGGCCTGTGCAGATGTGGAGTCGAGATCTTGGCGGGGGATAGGGGAGAATCGCGCGATCCAAACCGTTCCGGTCCGCTCCGATGCTGCTTGATCTCACCGGCAAGAAGATTCTCGTTACCGGCATCGCGAACAACCGTTCGATCGCCTGGGGCATTGCCCAGCAGCTGAAGGCAGCCGGAGCAGAGCTGGGCATCACCTACCTGCCCGATGAAAAAGGCCGCTTCGAGGCCAAGGTTCGTGAACTCACCGCGCCGCTTGAGCCCAGCCTGTTTCTTCCGCTGAATGTGCAGGATGCCGACCAGATGGCAGAGGTCTTCACTGAGATCAAGACCAAGTGGGGTGTTCTCGATGGTCTGGTTCATTGCCTGGCCTTTGCCGGCAAGGAGGAGTTGATCGGTGACTACAGCGCCACCACCGCGGAGGGTTTCGCCCGTTCCCTCGACATCAGCGCCTACTCTCTCGCCCCCCTCTGTGCCCACGCCAAACCGCTGTTCAGCGAGAAAGCCGGCGTCATCACCCTCTCCTATCTGGGGGCTGAACGGGCGATTCCCAATTACAACGTGATGGGAGTGGCCAAGGCTGCTCTCGAGGCTTCCGTTCGTTACCTGGCAGCAGAGTTGGGACCTGAGAAGCAGGTGCGTGTGAATGCCATCAGCGCTGGCCCGATACGAACTCTGGCCAGCTCCGCCATCGGCGGAATCCTCGACATGATCCACAACGTCGAGGAAAAGGCCCCCCTGCGCCGCACAGTCACTCAGATGGAGGTTGGCGGTACCGCTGCGTTCTTGCTCAGCGACCTTGCAAGCGGTATCTCCGGTCAGACCATTTATGTGGATGCGGGCTACTGCGTCAACGGGATGTGAGGCACGATGAGCAAACGGGAGGTTCTGTGATGGCACGTCAGGGAGACATCCACCGGGTCACCGGTGAAACCGACGTGAAAGTGCGACTTGATCTGGATGGCTTTGGCCAGTGCCAGATCAGCACAGGTGTGCCTTTTCTCGACCACATGCTTCACCAGATCAGCAGTCACGGGCTGATCGATCTGGAGATCAATGCCGTGGGTGATACCCATATCGACGATCACCACACCAATGAGGACGTGGGGATCGCTGTGGGTCAGGCCCTGGCCCAGGCCCTCGGAGATCGACGGGGCATTCAGCGTTTCGGCCACTTCGTTGCACCGCTGGATGAGGCTCTGGTGCAGGTGGTTCTGGATTGTTCCGGACGCCCGCACCTCAGCTACAGCCTTGCGATACCCAGCCAGAAAATCGGCAGTTACGACACGGAACTGGTGAAGGAGTTTTTCGTGGCTGTGGTGAACAACAGCGGGATGACCCTGCACATCCGACAACTGGATGGTGTGAACTCCCACCACATCGTGGAAGCCTGTTTCAAGGCTTTCGCCCGTGCGCTGCGCATGTCCACCGAGGTGGATCCTCGCCGTGCGGGGGGTGTTCCCAGCAGCAAGGGAGTGCTGGAGCAGGCCGGCGCGAACTGACCGTTGGCCGCGCTTCACAGTCCGTTACGAGATGATGAATGGACGTTGATGACTCACCTGTGACCGTCGCCCCCACCCGCAGCTACGAACGCAGCGACTGGGCCAGCGCATTCGTCAATGTTGAGAAGGAACTCACCGATGTGGAATTGATCCCGGCGAGTGGGACCGTTCCGACTGAACTCAACGGCACCTTCTACCGCAATGGCCCCGGCCGAATGGAGCGGGACGGGCACCGCGTCCACCACCCGTTTGATGGCGACGGCATGATCGCGGCCATGCGGTTCGAGGGCGGCCGTGTTCAGCTCAGCAACCGCTATGTGCGCACCGAGGGCTGGCTCGCGGAAGAAAAAGCAGGGAAAGTGCTCTATCGCGGTGTGTTCGGCAGCCAGAAGCCCGGCGGCAGGCTTGCGAACGCATTCGATCTGCGTTTGAAGAACATCGCCAACACCAATGTGGTGCGTCTCGGCGATCAGTTGCTGGCTCTGTGGGAGGCCGCCGAGCCCCATGCCCTCGATCCTCTCAGCCTCGAGACCCGTGGTCTGTCCCGACTGGATGGTGTGCTGAAGAAGGGCGAAGCCTTCAGCGCCCATCCCCGCTTTGATCCCGGTCATCACGGCCGGCCCTGCATGGTGACCTTCGGCGTCAAGACCGGACCTCGCAGCACCATCCGCCTGATGGAGTTCGCCACAGATGGTTCAGATGCCGGAACTCTGCTCCATGACCGTTCCGACAGTTTTCCGGGCTTCGCCTTTCTGCATGACTTCGCCATCACCCCCAACTGGGCGGTGTTCCTGCAGAACGCCATTGCCTTCAATCCCCTCCCCTTTGTCACCGGCGAAAAGGGGGCTGCCCAGTGCCTGACGTCCCAGCCAGGCGGCAAAGGCCGCTTCTGGCTGATCCCCCGCGATTCCGGATCTTTTGCCGGCCAGCGTCCCCGCATCCTCGATGCTCCGGATGGCTTTGTGTTTCACCACCTCAACGCTTTTGAAGAGGGTGATGAGGTGGTGGTCGAGAGCATCGTCTATGACGACTTTCCTTCCATCGGTCCGGATGATGACTTCGCTCAGGTGGACTTCGAGAAGGTGCCTGAAGGAATCCTCCATCGCTGCCGACTGGATCTCAGCCGGGAACAGGTGCAGACCGAACGCATCAGTAAACGCACCTGTGAGTTCGCCATGGTCAACCCTCAGCGTCAAGGCCTGAGCGCTCGCTATGCCTGGATGGCCGTCACCGAGCGTGAGGAGGGGAACGATCCGCTGCAGGCCATTCAGAAACTGGATCTGCAGAGTGGTTCCACCCACACGTGGAGTGCTGCACCAAGAGGATTCGTCAGTGAACCGTTGATGGTGCGTCGCCCCGGGGCTGACACCGAGGATGACGGCTGGGTGCTGGATCTTGTCTGGAACGGAGCACGAGCTTCCTCCGACCTTGTGATTCTCAATGCCCAAGACCTTTCAGAGGTGGCGGTGCTGGAGCTCCCGCTGGCCGTGCCCCATGGTCTTCACGGCAGCTGGGCGGGAGACTGATTGAAGCGAACTCCTCGGACATTCGGATCCGGTCACAGCTGATGGAATCACAGACACAGTTCCGTCTCTTCTGACGGTCCTGTGGGCGCTAGATCTTCAGCAGTTGAAGCGTCCCGATGCTTTCCGGTCGGTTTCTCAAGCGTTGCTGGATTGTTCCACTCCTGTTGAACGCAGCTGCAACCGGTCTCTCCAACGCTGTGCAGGCATCTCCCGCCTGTGACGGAACCCGGTTTGAGCTTGCGGTTCGGGAGCAGGGAGTCAGCCCTGCAGAGCACTTCCGCTTTTCTCTTGCGGTCACCGGCGAAGGTCGCAGCGAACAGGCGGTGATGCAATTGCTCAATCGCCGCCTCGGCCGGTTGCGGCGGGAGCTCCAGCCAATCGTGCAGGGGACGCTCACGGTTTCCGCACCCCGCAGCCATCGGCATCTCAATGACGAAGAGAGGCGGTTTCAGGCCTCAGCAGCAGTGTCGGCTGATGTGAATGCGGCCAATTTCAACCGGTTCATCCAGACCGTTGGTGCCATGCCGGGGGTGCGTCAGCAGGGCATGCGGTCGATGGCGAATGCAGCCGCTGAGCAGCGCTTGCAACAGACCCTGATGGCGAAGGCCATTTCGCGCGGAAAGGCTGAGGCCCAGGCAGCAGCACAGGTGATCGGTTCGCGGCAGGTCAGGCTTATCTCGATTCAGCGAGGGGACAGCGTCCAGGGTCCCCGACCCATGCGGCTCAACAGCGCTGCAGAAGGATTTGACCCGCAACAGGCTCCCTCGCCGAAAACATCAGTCGGTTTGAAATTGGTGTACTGCCTCAGCTGAGTCCCTCCCTTCGGGCTTCCTTCCAGGCCAGCCGCGGCGCAGACCACAACGTTGCCAGCACCAACGGCGTGACAGGCACCGCCGTGATCACGATGAAGGCCTGCAATGCATCGATCGAGGTGCTGTCTCCCAGTCCGGATCCGATCCGCAGCAACACCATGGTCAGGCTGCCGATCATCAGGGCCCAGAAAAGACGAAGCAGGGCCGGCGGCTCGTTTCTTCCGCTCACGACCATGGCCGCTGCGTAGCTCATCGAGTCGGCGCTCGTGCACATGAACAGCACCACCAGCACGAGTCCTACGGGGATGAACAACACCGACAGTGGCAGCTGACTGAGGATGCTCAGCAAAGCGGCAGCTGCTCCGTTCTGGGCCAGTGCCTCAGCAATGCCGCCACCCTCCAGTTCCATATGGAGTCCGGTGCCGCCCAGCAGCGTGAACCACAGGTTGGTCACGATCGGGCAGAGGATCGCCACCGCCAGCACCAGCTCACGGATGCTGCGGCCGCGGCTCACCCCGGCGGTGAACAAGCCCATCAGCGGGGCATACCCCAGGAACCATCCCCAGTAGAAGACCGTCCATCCGTTAATCCAGTCGTCCGGGGCGAGATTCGGCGTGAGAGCCATCTGAGGCAGATGGATCAAATATGTGAGGAATCCACTGAAGAAGTGCTGAATGAGCCATAGACCCGGTCCCAGCAGCAAGAGGCCCGCCGCCATCGCGAGCGTGAGCCAAACATTCACTTCAGAAAGCCATTTGATCCCTTTCTGGATTCCACTCACGGTGGATGTTGCGAAAACAGCGGTCAGCAGCACCACCACCAGAGATTGCAGCCCTGCGCTGTCGGTGATCCCGGGCAGCTTCCCGGCGGCATTGCTGAGCTGAAGGGAGAGAAAACCGAGGGGACCGACGGTACCGGCAATGGCAGCCACCACCGAGAGACCATCGGCAAGGTGACCCAGCGGTCCGTCCACCCAGCTGCGGGGCACGATGTTCACCAACAGGGTGCGCGGTCGCAGCGATTCGCCCTGCTGCTCGAGAAGGGAGAAGGTGATGGTGGTGGTGGTGGCCACCAGGGCCCAGGCCAGAAATCCCCAGTGCAGAAAACTCACTGCCAATGCCGGATCCACTGCCGCGGCGGTGCCACCTTCGATGCCCTTGAAGATGGGCGAGGGCGTCTGGAAGTGAAAAAGAGGCTCCGCAGCCGACCAGAAGACACCACCACCCGCCAGCAGGGTGCAGATCAGAACGGCGCACCAATCGAAGAATTTGAGGCTCGGTTTGGCCTCCGCTCCGCCGAGCCGGAGTTTGCCGACAGGGCTGATGGCCAGAACCAGAGCGATCAGGAACAGCAGGGCCACCATCCACTGCCAGACACCACCGAGGGCATCGCTGATCACGGCTTTGCCGTTTTCGGTGAAATGCTTGGCCAGTGCCAGGTCGACGGCGGAAACCAGCAGGAAAATCAGCAGGGGGATCGCGCCGACCCAGAGAGGTGGCTGTCGCCACCAGGAGCGTTGGCTCGAGGGCATTTCAGACATCAGTTGGCGGGGGAGGGGTCAGGCGCTGACGGCGTCGCGATGGTGGCTCCAGCAGGACAGGTCGACAGCTGGTTTTTCGCCTGCGGCGAGCCGTGCAAGGGAATCGCCGATCAGGGGTGCGAACTTGAAGGCCTGGCCTGAGCCGCCTGCAAACAGGCTCAGCTTCGGACTCAGACGATCCAGCACGAAATTGACGTCGCTGGCCATCGAGTAAGGACTGATCACAGTCTCGACGCGTTCCTGAACGCCTTCGAGTTCGTTGAACAGAAAGGTGTCCAGCAGCTCCACCAGGCGGGCTGGTGGTTCGGTGGTCATCGCATTGGGATCTGCGACCCGCAGCTCCCTGGGGGCCCAGTCGATCCCGGCCTTGATTCTCGGGCGTCCGTCGTTGGTGTGGCTGAGCACAGGGAAGCCGTAATAGAGCCCACCGTCATCCCCCCGCTCCCTCTGGAAACAGAACCACTGGGGATAGCGATCGGCGAGTTCCGGGTCGACGGTGTAGTGCGCCCAGAGCATCGGCCACACCTCCAGTTTCGGTGCCAGCCCCAGGGGTGCCAGCAGCAGCTGGCTCCAGATGCCGCAGGCCACAACCAGTTGTCCAGCAGCGATGTGCTCCCCGTTCTCGAGGGTGACGCCACCACCATCCGCATCCAGACCGGCCACAGCGCAGTGTTCGATCAGCTGATGACCGGCGTTGCGGGCGGTGTTGATCCAATGGGCGACCACCTTGTCGCTGCGCACTGCCCCTGCGGTGGGTTCAAACAAACCTGTGAAGTCGGCCTTGGGTTTCAGTGGGAAACGGCTGGCGATCTGGCCGGCATCAAGAGCCTCATAGGGAATGCCCTGGTCGTCCATGACCCGGCGTGCTCCGGGGATGGATCCTTCGATCGTTTCCTGATCCCAGCTTTCGCCGTAAAACAGCAGACCATGGGTCTCCCGCAGAGGCTCGCCGGCATGGGTTTCCTCATCACGCCAAAGTCTGTTCGCCTCCTGTGCAAGCCGGCACAGCACAGGGTCCGAGTACATCTCCCGGAACATTCGCGTTTCGCCGTAGCTGCTTGCCTTGGCGTGGGCCAGAGTCTGAGCTTCCAGCAGCACCACATCGGTGATGCCACGACGGGCCAGAGAGGCTGCGCAGCTGAGGCCGGCCATGCCTCCCCCCACAATCACGACCGATGCCTTGCTGGGCAGGGAATTGCGCATGCTCATTCGCTCTCTCCAAAGCTGAGTCCAATGGGTTCATGGCTCGGAGTGGCCGCCACTTCCTCCAGGGCCGCCCCCACTGAAAGTCCCTGGTCCCGCTGGTTGAGGTAGTCAGCCGCGCGCTGACGCACTTCGTCACGGACGAAGGCATAGACGTCCTTGGCGCCGGCGTCCTTCCATGCGTTCGGGGAGAAGCGTTCGATCGAGTCGGCGATCACCGCTCCGGCGTTGACCAACGGGTCCGGCAGCACGCGCACGCCGCGGTGGCGCAGCTCGTCAGCCAGGTGAGGCAGCTGGAATGGGGCATTGGCCGCTGGAACGACGGCGGGTGTGCGCAGATTCGCTGCCATCTCCGTGTCGATCAGTCCTGAAATCGAGCAGGGCAGCAGCAGATCCAGCTGCAGTTCCCACCAGGGGCAGCTGTCGGGCAACGGTGTTGCTCCGGGGAAGGAAGCTCTGTCCCGGTCCAGATCAACGGTGAACACCGTCCAGCCATGGTCGACCAGATGGCGAGCCACCGTTCCACCGACCGCGCCGCAACCGTGGACGAGAGCGCGTCCCGGCTCAGCATCCTTCAATTCCGCCTCGAGCACGGCTTCCACAGCGCCGAGGGTGCCGTGGGCTGTTGCGGCACTGGCGTCCACCGGGCTGCCGACGGCTGCCAAGACATGGGGAGTGAGGGCTGTCAGACGCTCCATGTCCTCCAGGCTGGTGTTGAGGTCACAGCCGGTGATCATGGCGCCGTCAAGCGACTCAAGCAGCTCGGCGGTGACGCTGATGAGCTCATCCTTGACCGCCTCGGGTTCAGCGGCTCGGGCCACGATCTTGCCGCCTGCAAAACCGGTTCCGTAGAGGTCGTGTTTATGAGTCATCAGGCCTGCCAGACGCTCTCCATCGGCGATGCAGGCTTCATCGCTGGGATAGTTCAGCAGGCGCAAGCCACCATTGGCAGGACGTTTGGCATCCGTGTTTTCGGCCACCACGAACACGGACAGGTGCTCGGAGACGTGTTCGGCCAGCACTGATACGGACGGCGTGGTTGGTTCACTGCTCTGCATCAGGCCACCTTTTCCATGATCTGGTGGTGCTCCACGTAGTCGAGACTCCACTCGCCGGGGGCGTCCGCGATGCGCTGCTCCAGACGGCTGTAGACCATGTCGGCTGCAGCATCTCCTGCAGCGCTGGCAAAGCTGTGGCGGCTCCAGCTGCGGATGGTGGCCATCAGACCAGAGGCGAAGGCAGCGGTGTCGCCGTCCTCGTTCCAGCGGCGCCGATAGGGGCACTTCACGTAAACGGTGCGCTCGTCCACAAGGCGCAGTCCGTTTTTGTAGGGGGCTGATCCCTGATCCTTCAGAGGAGCCATGAACTCCTCGGGTGATTTATAGAAATTCAGAACAGTGCCGTTTCGGTACTGCTCCTCACTGATGACCCCTTCATCGGCCATGCCGCGCCAGATCTGGTGAAGCTGGTCGTGCACATTGCGTGTTTCTCCGCCGTTGTGGCCGAGGTAGCGACCGTCCTCATCCCTGGACAGGTTCACGGTCAGCAGGCGTCCGCCCACCTTCAGCTCACGGCTGCGCAGTTCCAGAATGCTGGTCCAATCCTTCATCGCCTGGGCTGTGAAGCGTTGAAGCGCTTCGGCATCACCGGAGGCCAACACATGGGTGTGGGTCTCGAGAGGGCCGGGAGACGAACTCAGCCAGTGCATGGCTGTGGCGGAGAACCCGAAGCTCACGGTGTCCGGTCCCACGGAAGGCTCGTAGAAGCTGCGGGCGCTGACCAGCACCGTCGGCTTCGGTTCTCGCGGGATCTGTCGCGCCAGGTTCTCGGCCAGGGCGACGTTGTCGTTGCTCGGCAGATCGTTGCCGATCAGGGTCAGGTGGGCCTTGGGTTGGTTCTCATGGAGGCGATCAAGCACCTTGCTCCAGAGCCCAACTGCAGTGCCGCCATCGGCTGCGCCGTAATCGATCAGAACGTGGCTGTTCGCATCAGTCAGTTGATTCACACAAGTCAGGGCCCAGTCCGAGGCGGCTTCGATGCAGAGGAGAGCGCCTTCGGTCTGTGCGCTGTAACCCGTGGTCATGGCGATGGCCATAGACCTCGTCAGCGTCAGGCCTCACCGTACAGACCAGCCTCAGAGGCGACCACGGATCGACTCCCGTCGTCGTAGTCAGAGCGTGGCCAGCAGCTCACGAAGTTGTGGTTCGAGCGCGGTGAAGGCTCGGCCGCGATGGCCGTGAAGCTTTTTCTCCGCCAGCGCCATTTCCGCAAAGGTCAGGCCGGTGCCATCAACCTCAAAAATCGGGTCATAGCCGAAGCCCTGATCTCCCCGGGGGGTCCGGGTGATCCGTCCCTGGCAACGTCCTTCGACCTCCAGCAGCACACGGCCGTCTGGGGCCGCAATGCAGAGCGCGGCACAGAAGTGGGCTTCGCGCTGGTTGCAGTTTTCAATGGCTTTGAGCAGGCGCTCGATGCGTGCGGCATCGGTGGCGGCATATCGGGCGGAGTGCACTCCTGGGGCACCATCGAGCGCATCGACCCTCAGGCCGGAATCGTCGGCCAGAGCCCATTCCCCGGTGCGGCAGGCAACGGCCTTGGCTTTGAGTTGTGCATTGGCCGCGAACGTGCTCCCCGTCTCCTCGACCTCCATGCCCTCTGGCTGTGGCTGAACGTTGATGGGCAGAGCCTTCATCAGGCTTGTGAATTCATGGATCTTTCCGGAGTTGCTGCTGGCGATCACAAGGGTCTTCATGCGGCCTCCGCAAACTGCTTGGCCCAGGACAGCACAGTCTCGACCCGTCCGGCGTCGGGCGCTTCGCAATAGAGCCGCAACAGGGGCTCGGTGCCCGAAAAGCGGAGCATCAGCCAGTGGCTTTCTCCCATGCGCAGTTTGATGCCGTCGGTGGTGATCACGTTCTGAACAGCCGTTCCGGCGACTTCCCTGGGGGTGCTTTCGGCCAGGAGCACCTCCAGCCGTCGACGTGCCTCCATGTCCGCCAGACGGAGGTCCAGGCGGTCGTAATAACTGGTGCCTCCGTGCTGCTGCTGGAGTGTGTCCAATCTCTCCCCCAGGGGTTTCTGTCCTTCCACGAGGGCTTCAAGCACCAACATGGCCGCGAAAAGGGCGTCCCTTTCCGGGAGGTGCATGCCGAATCCGACACCGCCGGATTCCTCACCGCCGATCAACACCTGCCCCGCGAGCATCTCACTGGCGATGTATTTGAACCCAACCGCCAGCTCCTGAACCTCGCGACCCTGGCCTTCGGCGACCCGTCGCATCAGATCAGAGCCACTCACGGTCTTCACCACCGTGCCCGGCAGGTTGCGGGCCCGCCCCAGGTGATCGATCAGCAGCGGCATCAGCAACTGGGTGCTGCAGAAGCGGCCCGTCTCATCCACGGCGGCGATGCGGTCGCCATCGCCGTCGAACACCAGTCCAACAGCTGGTGTTCCAGCTGCGGTTGAAGCCTGCACTGCAGCGATCAGCTCCCCCAGGTAAGGGGCCAGAGGCTCCGGAGGATGGCCGCCGAACAGAGGATCCCGTGCGCTGCGGATTTCCTCGACCAGTTCACCGGCTTCAGCACCGAGCAGTTCTGGCACGCAGCCCGCAGCGGAGCCGTGCATCGGATCGACGATCACCTTCAGGTTCATGGCCTTCAGACCATGGATCAGAGCCCTGAGGTCGAATTGGTGCCGCAAGCCGTCCAGGTGCTCCCGTCGGCCATCGAAGCGGGTCACCTCCTCCTGAATCGGTGCGGTGATCCCACCGGCGGCCAGACGCCGTTCCACAGCAGCGGTGAAGTCTCCCTCCACCGACCCACCGAACGGTCCCTTGATCTTCAGGCCAAGCCATTCAGCGGGGTTGTGGCTCGCGGTGATCACCAGAGCACCCAGGGCCTTGCGTTGCACCACCGCCCAGCTGCAGGCAGGCGTGGGCACCGGCGTCTCTGTGAGCAGTGGTTCGAGTTCACAGCCTCGAACCGCGCTGGCAATCGCCTCAGCCAGTTCCGGCGCGAGAAAGCGCCGGTCGTAACCGATCACCACGGTGCGGCTGTCGAGATCATCGGGGGCGCGGTGGGCCAGCTCCTGTGCCGCCGCCGCCGCCACCGGAAGCAGCCTTTCCACCGTGATGTCAACACCCAGCACACCACGCCAGCCATCGGTGCCGAACTGGATCGGAGCGGGAACCAGCGGCAGAGATGCGGAGGCCATCGAACAGCTTGTGCTGACTAGGATCTAGCAGCTGGTGGCCCTAGGGTCTCGCCATGGGTGACACCCCGCCTGCCGCCAATGTGCTCACCGATCGGTTGCTGCGCAGCTGGCTGCGTTGCCGGCGAAAAGCCTGGCTGGACCGCCATGGCGATGCCACCAAGCGGCGGTGGACAGCCCACCGCAACCTGATGCTGGACGATCAGCAGCGTTGCTTCGTTGCCCTGATGCCTCAAAAGCCTGCCCATGGACAGGCCGGTTGCGAGGCAGGCGCGGCGGGGGTTGTCGGTCTGCGTCTGAAGGGTCGCGGCCCCGGTGGAGTGTTGCTGGAGGCCCATCCACCCCTGTTGCGCCGCGTCTCAGGTCGCAGTCGCTGGGGCGACTTTGCCTATCAACCGGTGTTGGCGCGTCAGGGCCGCCGCATGACCAGGGAACACCAGCTGCCTCTTGCCTTGATGGCGTTGCTGCTGGAGCAGGAGCAACAGGCACCGGTGCGGGATGCGCTGGTGGTTGGTGGTGGTGGGATGGGCCGCCGTCCGGCGCGGGACCGCGTCGGCATGTCCGCTGGTTTGCGCAAGCAGCTGGGAGACGCCCTGCGCAAACTTCGTCTTGATCTCGATCGCGACGATCCACCGCCCCTTGCGGCGGATCGTCGCAAGTGCACACTCTGCAGCTGGCGTGGACTCTGCAATGCCGAGGCTGCTGCGGAGGGACACCTGAGTGAGGTGAGCGGCATCGGTGCCAAACGACGGGAGATGCTCAAGGAGCTCGGGATCCATGGTCTGCAGGATCTCGCCGCTGCGGATCCGGATCGGTTGGCTGAACAGATGCAGCGTTTCGGGGAACAGCACGGTGACGTGGCCCGAACGCTGGTGGCTCAGGCGCGTTGCCAAAGGGACGGTCAACCCGAGCGGCTGCAGGATTCACCGGCTCTGCCGGAGCTGACGGGCGCCCCGGGGGTGCTGGTTTACGACATCGAATCAGACCCGGATGCCCGCCATGATTTTCTCCATGGTTTCTGGCGTCTTCCCCTGCGATCCGACGGATGCTGGGACGTGAACGCCGCTCGCTACCAGCCCTTGCTGGTGTTGGCTGAACATGGTGAACAACGCTGCTGGAAGCGTCTCGATCGCTACCTCCGTGTGCACGATGGATGGCCAGTGCTCCATTACGGAGAAACCGAATCGTTGGCTCTCCGGCGGATGGCGGAACGTCAGGGTGTTCCGGAGCGGGAGTTGACGCTGCTTCGGGGTCGCCTTGTGGACGTGCACGCGCGGGTTCGCAGCCACTGGCGGCTGCCACTCAACAGCTACGGGCTCAAGGCCGTTGCCGCCTGGCAGGGCTTTCGCTGGAGCCAGGAAGGCGTTGACGGCGCCCATGCTCTGTTGTGGTGGCGTCAGTGGCAGGGGGATGGCCAGAACCGACGTGGCAACACCAATGCCCTCGGCTGGATCTTCACCTACAACCAAGATGACTGCCGGGCCACCTGGGCAGTGGCTGACTGGCTTCTGCGCCAGTCGCCGTCAACGTCACCCTCTCAGCGTCAGTCCGGAGACGGCGGGTCCTGAAAGAGCTCAGGACGCTCCATTGTGAGAACTTCTCCACCCGGACCACTCAACTGTTCCGAACTCAGATACTGACGCCGGATCAGGGCCAGTCCAGCGAAGGAATCGTTTCTCAGCGCAAGACTGCTGGTCACCACACCGGCCCGGGTTTCCCCATCGAGCAGCAGCTCACCGCTGCGGAGCGGCTGCGAACTGAGCCAGCAGCGCAGCTGCTGTTTGATGCCACCCCTGGCAGCCAGTTTGGCCATGGTTTCCTGGCCGAGATAACAACCCTTATCGAGGCTGATGAACTTCGCCAGTCCCAGCTCGAAGGGGTTGGTGTTGCCTGTGAGTTCAGCGGGCCCCGGCGGGAACCCCAGCCTGACTCTCTTCTGTTCAAATGCTGAGGCGGGCAGAGGGAGGCTGCTGACGAGCTCGGCCGGCAGGGTTCCCTCGCTGCTGATCCAGGCCGACGGGCTGTCGGCGTCCAGTGCCTGGACGCGTCTTTGCAGCCGCCGTTCCCCGATGCGCACGCGATCGGCTGGGAAGATCACCTGATCCAGTCCCTGCGCCATCGCATCGGCGTCGCCGGCCAGCACCATCACATCGGCTCCGTCGCCATCAAGCCGCAGCTCGAGCACTGCCCGCAGCCGACCGGTTGCTGTCAGCCAACAGCTCTGCTGCAGAACTCCCGGCTGGGTCTGCCGCAGGTCAGCGGTGGTCTGACCCTGCAGGAAATCCCTGGCCCCCGCACCGTTCAGTCGGATGACGGGGAACGATTCATCCCAGTGCGTGGCCATCATCAACCTTTCAAAGTGGCTGCGCAGGCGGAGATCTCCGATAAACGGAACAGGCTGATCAGCTCCAGGCCCGCCTTCTCCATGGCGGCAGCTCCCCCTTCCTCCCTGTCCACGATCGTCACCACTCGGTTCACCCGGTAGCCGGCGTCCTTCAACTGATTCACTGCTTTCAGGGATGAACCTCCCGTGGTCACCACGTCTTCAAGCACCGTGACGACTGATCCCGCGGCGGGCAGCGGACCCTCCAACCAGGCTCCAGTGCCATGGCCCTTGGCCTGTTTGCGCACGATGAGTGCCTCGAGGGGGCGCCCGGTTTGAGCTGCCGCCATGGCCACACCGCTGACCAGAGGATCCGCTCCAAGCGTGAGTCCGGCGACCGCCACGGCGTCGACCTCGACGTTCTCCAGCATGGCCGTGCTGATCAGCACCAGCCCGGTCCCGCTCAGACTCACAGGCTTGCAGTTCACGTAGTGCTCACTTGATCGTCCCGATGCAAGGGTGAACTGGCCGCGGCGATAGGCGGACTCCGCCAGGCGATGAAGCAGCCGCTCGCGCGGGTCCTCGGGTGATCGGGTCGCCGTTGACATGGGGACTGGCCGCAGAGGGAAACCTTCCTTAGTTTGCGCAAAGAGGGTTCAGGGACTGTGGCCGTCAATGTGATCCGCTTTTCAGCGGTTCTGTCGCTGGGGGTTCTGTCGCTGGGGGTTCCTGTAACTGCTCCTGTGGCCGCCGGTCCAGTGGTCTGCACGACAACCCTGGAAGCCCCGGATCCCTCGGCCTCGGCCATGGCTCCTGTGGAGGTCACCGTTTGCGAGCCTGTGGAGCGCACAGCTGAACTGATCGAGCGGCGGTTCTTCACCTGGACCGCGCCCTACGAGAGGGGGGTGGATCTGGTGCACCAGATCACCGATCTGTTCGGAATCGCCGTGGCTGGAGAAAACGGCAACAGCTTGATGGGCTTCGGTTTTCCTGATCAGACCGTGATCTGGGACGCTGCGGCGGTGGGCTCCACCACGAGGGCGCTGATCGAAGAGCAGAGCCCGGCCCTTCCTGTGCGTACAAGAGATCTGACCAATGGTTTCGGCAGCAGTCTTCGCGTTGAGGCCTCCAATGTGGACCCGGTCCAGGTCAGTTCAGACTTCACACCCGTTCAGCCCCTGTGGTAACAATCGTGTCCCGGGGGGTCTAGCAATCTGGTGAATGCAGCGAACTCATAATTCGCCTAAGGCGAGTTCGATCCTCGCGACCCCCATCTCTTCCGATTGATGCGTCTGCTCCTACTGGCGTTGTTGCTGGTGTTGCCGGCCTTCTTTGTGGCTGCGGAGATCGCTTTGCTGCGGTTGCGACCCAGCCGCGTTGAAGTGCTGGTGGAGGAGCAGCAGAGCGGTGCCCTCCCCCTGCAGCGGCTGCAGCGGAAACTGCGGCGTGCTCTCACCCTTTCACAGCTGGGCAGCAGCCTGCCTCTGATCGCACTGGGCTGGGCTGGACGCGGCCTGGGTTTGAGGCTCTGGCCTGAGGGAACGGTCGGTGGTGCCTGGCTTGACTCCGCCCTGTTCCTGTCCCTGGTTGTTGTGGCCACGCTGCTGGCGGGTCTGCTGCCGAAGGCCTGGGTGTTGAGCCGTCCGGAGCAGGCAGCCCTGTCCCTGGGGCCGTTGCTCGAGATCGTGATGCGCTGTCTGGCCCCTCTGCTCAATCTGGTGGAGGCTCTCGCAGGGCTGATGTTGCGAGTGGTGGGGCTGCGGCCTCATTGGGACGAACTGGTCCCCGCTCTGTCGGCTGGAGAGCTGGAGACCTTGATTGATGCAGGTCGGGTCACCGGTCTCTTCCCCGACGAACGCAACATTCTCGAAGGGGTGTTCGCCCTGCGGGACACTCAGGTGCGTGAAGTGATGGTTCCCCGTTCCGGCATGGTCACCCTGCCGGTGGATGTGCGCTTCGCCGAGATGATGGAAGCGGTGCATCACACCCGCCATGCCCGCTTCCCCGTGATTGGTCTGTCACTGGATGATGTGAGAGGAGTGCTCGACCTGCGGGGCATGGCCGAACCCATCGCCCGCGGGGAGTTGTCGGCTGATTCGCCGCTGGAGCCTTACCTGCAGCCCGCAGTAAGGGTTCTGGAAACCAGCACCCTTGCGGAGCTGCTGCCGATGATCAAATGCGGTCAGCCGCTGTTGCTGGTGGTGGATGAACACGGTGGCACCGAGGGTCTGGTCACCGCGGCGGATCTCACCGGCGAAATCGTCGGAGATGAGCTGCAGGACAACCAGGACCAGCCGGAGCTGCAACCTGAGGGGGATCGGGCCGGGTCCTGGCTTGCTGCAGGGGATCTGGAGATTTTCGAGCTCAACCGCCAGCTGGAACTCGATCTGCCTGAAGCCGATGATCACCACACCCTGGCGGGATTCCTGCTGGAACGGCTGCAGCACATTCCCTCGCCGGGCGAGGCCCTGCGGTTCAACGGTCTGCAGTTCGAGATCACGGCCATGGCAGGCCCCCGCATTGAACGGGTGCGCGTGGTGATCCCGGAGCAGGAGCATGGCCCGACGGATGCCCGATAACCTTCCACGGAATCAACACACCCGCTGATGACCCCCGCCCCCATGCATCCAGTGAAGGTGGGGGTGATCGGCATCGGCAACATGGGTTGGCACCACGCGAGGGTGCTGAGTCTTCTCAGGGATGCTCAGCTGGTCGGTGTAGCGGACCCCGACCCCGATCGCGGACAACTGGCCAAGGACCAGTTCGGGTGCCAGTGGTTTCCTGATTACCAAACCCTGCTGGGCGAGGTGGAGGCTGTCTGCATCGCCGTCCCGACCCTGCTGCACCATTCCGTGGGATTGGCTTGTCTCGAGGCCGGAGTTCACGTGTTGATCGAGAAGCCGATCGCCGCCAGCCAGGACGAGGCCACCGCTTTGATTCAAGCCGCCCGCAATGCCGGACGATTGCTTCAGGTGGGCCACATCGAACGGTTCAATCCCGCTTTTCGCGAGCTCACCAAGGTGGTGGCGAATGAGGAGGTGGTGGTGCTGGAGGGTCGTCGTCACAGCCCGCATTCCGATCGGGCCAACGATGTTTCCGTTGTGCTTGATCTGATGATTCACGACATCGATCTTGTGCTCGAACTGGCCCAGGCGTCCGTGGTGCGTCTGGCCGCTGCCGGTGGTCGCAGCGCCGAGGGACCCATCGACTATGTCAACGCCACCCTGGGTTTCGACAACGGTGTTGTCGCCAGCCTCACCGCCAGCAAGATGAGTCACCGCAAGATTCGCAGCCTCAGTGCTCATTGCCGTTCAAGCCTTGTGGAAACCGATTTCCTCAATCACACACTGCACATTCACCGGCGCGCCCATGAGTGGTACTCCGCCGATCACGGCGAGCTTCTCTATCGAAATGACGGGTTCATCGAGGAGGTGAGCACCACCTCGATCGAACCTCTCTATGCCGAGCTGGAGCATTTTCTCCAGTGTGTGCGCGGTCGCGAGACTCCGGCTGTTGACGGCCTGCAGGCGTCGAGGGCCCTGCTGCTTGCCGATCTGATCGAGCAAGCGGTGGAGCATCCCGACATGGGTGTTCCGCTGAAGCAACCGATCTGACCTTCAGTTCACGCCTGACTGTTCGGTCAGTTCCTTCAGAGCTGCAATCTGCCAGCGCCTGCAATCCCCGGGGGAGGCTGCATAAAACTGACCCCATGCCAGGGCCTTGTACTGGCTGTAATTCCCGTCGGCAAGTGAGGGGTGGGTCAACTGCCAGCCCACACGCACAGCGTGACCGATCACCACATCCAGGGCGAGGTCATCGGCGAACTGCACATCGGGGTTGGCCTCCACAAAGGCCATCAGAGAGAGCAGGCACTCACTGCAAAGCTGCCGGTATTCCGGTGCATCAATCCGACTGAGCAGATGCTCCACCAATGTTGCGAAATTGCGCTCGCCTGCGGTCTTCTCCAGGATCAGACTGCTGTTGAGACGGTTGCGTCGTTCGAGTTTGTCTCCGATCACAAGGCCGCGGCAGTGCCGCAGCAGGCTCCAGATCCCCGCGTAAAAGTCCCGCGGCACCTTCTGCAATGTGCCAAGCCGAACCCTGTGCTGCAGCCAGTCGCCACCGCTGGGGGCCATCTCCTGTGGGTCGGGCACGATCCACTGGACGCGACCGCTGACATGCAGCTGTTCTCCTCGTTGCAATGCCGCTCGGCCGTGGTCCACGTCGCTGAGAAGTCTGCGCAATCGGTCGCGGATGAGATGGGGTGATGTGCCGCAGAGCGTCTCGAACGCCTCGTCCTGGCTGAGTTGCTGTTCAACGGCCAGTTCAGAGGTCAGCAGCAGCAGCAACTGGCTCAGCTGCAGTGTGAGCGTGCCCTTGAGCAGCGCCGGTTCGCGTCGGGCAATGCTGTCGAGGGCAATCAGTAGTTCCTGCTCGAGCATCCGTTCCCTGCTGTCGGTCCCGCTGGTGCGGGCAATGCGTTCCGCGATGGCGTTGCTGTCGAGGGGGCGGATCAGGCGGGAGTCCGTGGTGTAGTTCCGACCCACCACCACCTGTGTCTGTCGCATCAGAAGGTCGGTCAGGGCGTCCTCCAGCTGGGGGTGCACCATCCCCAGTGCACCGGCACAACGGCGAACCACGCTCCACTCCTGGCAGCGCAGTCCTCTGGTGTAGACCTCCTCCAGCAGATGCTTCAGGCTGACAGGCCCGTCCCCTGGACTCGTTTGCATGGCTTCCATGCCGAAACGGCGTTGCAGGAGTTCCAGAACCTCGGCCTGTTCATGAAGCGAATCACTGGCCCAGAGTTTTGCCAGTAGGGCACCGGTTTCGGTCTCGTCGAGTTCCTGTTCCTGCGCGCCAGTGAGATCCGCCAGGTCAGTGGCTTCGCGGAGAACGGTTCTGCGCAGTGATCCCCGCGAACGTGCTCCCACCGTGTCAACGATGTCACCGGGCAGCTCAAGCCACTGGCCCAGGCTCCTGAGCTGCTCAATGGAGTCGAACTGCACAGTGATGCCACCGATGCTGCCGCTCTTCAGGGTTCGGCCCAGATTGAGAATCGCTTCCGGGTGGTGTTTGAAGGATTCCGTGCTGATTGGAATCACAAGCAGTGGCAGGCCTGGACCCCGCCAGTGGCGTTGCAGCAAATGCAGTTCATCCACCACGCTGTCCACCAGCTGCAGGGGGTCATCCGCCAGGTAGCTGACGCTGTCCTCCAGGACGGCTGCGGTGAAGGCCAGATCACGTCCCCCCTGGCGGTAGAACCGGGCGGTGTCCTCCGTTTCAATCCGCTTGAGTGGCAAACCGCTGAGGTTGAGTCGAGGGTTGGCCCCCAGCTGGGCCAGGCTCTCACCGAGTGCATCGGAGCACTGCACGACAACCGTTTCGCTCTGGGCCTGGGGCAGATCTGCCTCGAGCAGAGCCGTGTTGACGGATGCGTCCTGGACGGCGAAGGCCACGAGGATCGATTCCGCCCCGAGAGATGGGGACTGACGCCTGTTGCAGGGGTCGAGGTCTGCAGGAGTCACCAGACCTTCCAGCAACATCTCTCCCAACCACGCAAGGCTCTGAGTCCAGATCAGAGGGAGATTGGTGTTGGCCTCGCGTGGCTGGCTTCCGGGCTGTCTGCGCTCTGCCTCCACCCGCTGATCCGGCACGCGATAGAGCTCCGGATACAACGCCTCGCCATCGCGTTCCACCGCGAGGGCCCGGAGTTGGCTGTTCCAGCCTCTGGCATCCTCCCAACGCTCTTCACAGCAGGAGGTGACCAGCTCGAAGGCCAGAAACAGCGGCCACTCCGATTCGATGCCTTCGAATTCGGCCAGTTCCTCTGGTTCGTAATGCAACCGGCTGACGTCCTCCACAGCGGTCTGGTGGCCGTCGCGCAGGAAGCGTTTGTATCCGTATGTCCCCCCCAGATCCCGTCGGATCCGACGCAGGGTTCGCTGCACAAGGTTGTTGTTTTCGATGGACCAGGCCGGATAGCCCACCACGGAAAGACAGGCGCTGTCGGCCTCCTTGCTGGCTGATTCTCTGGGAAGCAGGCTTTCGAGGGCACGTCGCAGCCGCACCAGGGCTCCCTGGGGAATCAGCACCTGGCAGGATCCATCCCCATGGGCTCCGAAGAGATCCAGCCCCTCGAGTGCTTCCAGAGCGGCCTTGGCCATGCCAATTGAGCTGGCATTGCGCTCCGGCAGACCGTGGTTTCCCTTGTCCCCCCGTTCCCACATTCCGTAGTCGGGAGTGCGGTAGGCCCGTGCCACGTAGAACACAAGATTCTGGATGAAATCCGCTTCATCACGGCTGTGAATCACGGTGCAGCCGCTCTTCGTCAGTTGAGCCAGCTGCAACAGGAACAGCGATGTGGCATCAAGTTGCAGATGCCCCCAGGCATCGTCGGCCACCACTGGATCACCACTGCTGCTGTCGTATTTGGCATGCAGGGCATCCAGAGGATCGAGGCTTTGTTTGAAGCGTTCGACCTTCCCGGCCTGACGCAGCATCGCCCGCAGCAGGCCACGCATCAGAGCGATCACCCGTTGTTCGAGCTCCCAGGCTCGGCTGTCCCGTTCACCACGGTGGCGGCGGATGGACAGGCTCAGAGCCCAGACGCACTGAATCGAGTACACACAGTCCCGTACCCAGGCGTCGCCGTAATTCCCATGGATCGTGTGGGCGGTGCTGGCGGGAAGCAGACCACTGATCGGGTCCTGGCGCTGCAGCACCACCCGGCTGATGGAGTGGTCCAGCCGTTCGATCATCGCCTCGATGCGGCTCTGATCTGTGGGGATTTCTGTTGAGTGTCGCGCCATGCCCCGTCAGATAGCCGCTCTTAAATTCTCCACTGCGGACCGATGCCCATGGATTCACTGACAACCCCTGATGACCGTCGCCGCTGTCAGGTTCTGGGTGTTCCCGTGGATGCCTGTCGTGATGTCCCCTCAGCCGCCATCGGACTGCACACCAGTGGTGGTGGTCGTGTCGTGACGCTCAATGCGGAGATGACCATGGCTGCCCGAAGCAACCCTGAGCTGGGTCGGGCCATTGCCTCCGCCGATCTGGTGATTCCCGATGGCGCTGGGGTGGTGTGGGCCCTGTCCCGCCAGGGCATGAAGGTCATGAAAACCGCGGGAATTGAACTGGCCTGGACCCTCCTGGGGTATGCGGCGTCCCACGGTTGGCGCGTTGCGCTCGTAGGAGCATCTCCAGAGGTGATGGGCATTCTGCGCCGGTCTCTCCCTCAGACCTTTCCGGGCCTGAACCTCGTGATGGCGGTCGACGGTTACCAGCCGGAGCAAGCCTGGCCGGAGGTGGAGGCGGCATTGGCCGGTGAGGCCCCGGATCTGGTCCTGATCGCCCTCGGTGTCCCTCGTCAGGAGATCTGGTCTCAGAGGCAGCAGATCGGTCAGCCTGGTCTGTGGATGGGTGTCGGCGGCAGCTTCGATGTGTGGGCCGGGCTGAAACAACGCGCACCAAAATGGATGTGCGACCTGCAGATCGAGTGGCTTTACCGGCTGGTGCAGGAGCCCAGTCGATGGAAGCGAATGCTTGTTTTGCCGGCGTTTATGTGGGCTGTGCTTCGCAACCGCTGATCAGCGGAAACCCACCGAGGCTTGCCATACGAACGCAAGCAGCAGGAAAAACACCGGGATCAGAGGAAGGATGTCGATCAACGGTGAGAAGGCCTGGTAGGCCTCGGGCAGCTGTGCCAGCAGGTCGAGGGTGTAGGCGGCCATCCCTTGTGCTTCAAATACGGCGTCGGCTGGACGCTACCACGTGTGATGGGCGGGTGAGTCGGGCTCCCAGGGAGCGAAATCCTCTGAAAAACAGCCCTCCCGGATCGCCGTCCCCATCGCCGTGGTGAAGCGCAAAAGATGGGTGATGTTGTGAAGACTGAGCAGAGTCAGTCCCAGCAACTCTTCGCTGCGGATCAGATGGTTGAGATAGGCCCGAGTGTGGTTGTTGGAGCAGGCAGGGCAGGGGCAGCTGGTGTCCAGGGGTGTGTGGTCGTGCCGGAATCGGGCATTGCGAAGATTCCAGCGTTCTCCACCCACCAGGGCCGTTCCATGCCGACCCAGCCGGGTCGGAAGGACACAGTCGAACAGGTCGATTCCGTTGGCGACCGCCACAGCCATCTCCCGCAATGTTCCGATGCCCATCAGGTAGCGGGGACGAGCATCGGGCAACAGCGGCGTCACATCCCGAACGATCCGGTGCATCTCCTCAATCGGTTCGCCCACGCTGACGCCGCCCACAGCGATTCCCGGCAGGTCGAAGTCGGCCACAACCCGTGCGCTCTCGCGCCGCAAATGGGGAAAGCATCCGCCCTGCACGATGCCGA
>CAJWZW010000010.1 GCA_913050565.1 uncultured Synechococcus sp. | reverse complement strand
AGGATCAGCACGGTGTTGGTGAAATCCACGGTGCGGCCCTGCCCGTCGGTGACGCGGCCGTCATCAAGGATCTGCAGCATCACATTGAACACATCGGGGTGGGCCTTCTCCACCTCGTCGAACAGGATCACGGCGTAGGGCCGGCGCCGGACCGCCTCGGTGAGCTGACCACCGGCTTCGTAGCCGACATAGCCGGGAGGCGCGCCGATGAGTCGGCTCACGGTGTGCTTCTCCATGTACTCCGACATGTCGATGCGCACCATGGCGTTGTCGCTGTCGAAGAGGCGATTGGCCAGAGCCTTGGACAGCTCCGTTTTGCCCACCCCGGTTGGTCCCAGGAACAGGAAACTGGCGATCGGTCGGTTGGGATCGCTGAGGCCTGCTCTTGAGCGCTGGATCGCATCCGCCACGGCTGTCACCGCCTGGTTCTGGCCAATCACCCGCTGATGGAGATCCGCCTCAAGCTGAAGCAGTTTCTCCATTTCGCTCTGCACCAGCCGGGCCACCGGGATACCGGTCCACTTCGCGATCACCTCGGCGATGTCGTCTTCGCTCACCTCTTCGCGCAGCAGGCTTTTGTCGGAACCGTCCTCCTGGGCGAGCTGGTCTTCCTTGGTCTGCAGCTGTTTCTGAAGGTTGGCGAGGGTGCCGTACTCGAGTTCGGCTGCTTTGTTCAGGTCGTAATTGCGCTTGGCCTGCTCCACCTGCAGCTGCACGCGTTCAATCTCCTCCTTGAGGCCTGAAAGGTCGTCGATCGCGCCCTTTTCCTGCTGCCACTGGGCATTGAGGCTGCTCTGCTGTTCGCCCAGATCAGCCAGTTCCCGTTCGATCCGCTGCAACCGTTCCTGGCTGGCGCTGTCGGATTCACGGCCGAGCGACAGCTTCTCCATCTCCAGCTGGAGAATCTTGCGGTCGATCTCATCGATCTGCTCCGGCTTGGAGGTGATTTCCATCTTCAGCCGAGCGGCCGACTCATCCACCAGATCAATCGCTTTATCCGGAAGGAATCGATCGGCGATGTAGCGGTTGCTCAGCACGGCCGCTGCCACCAGGGCACTGTCGGCGATGCGCACGCCATGGTGAACCTCGTAGCGCTCCTTCAATCCCCTCAGGATCGAGATCGTGTCCTCAACGGTGGGCTGGTCCACCAGCACCTGCTGGAAGCGGCGTTCCAGGGCGGGATCCTTCTCGATGTGCTGCCGATGTTCATCCAGGGTGGTGGCGCCGATGCAGCGCAGCTCACCCCGGGCCAGCATCGGTTTGAGCAGGTTGCTGGCATCCATGGCGCCTCCGCTCGCTCCGGCCCCCACCACGGTGTGGATCTCGTCGATGAACAGAACAATCTGTCCCTCCGAGGCGGTGACCTCCTTGAGCACGGCCTTCAGGCGTTCCTCGAATTCACCCCGGTATTTGGCTCCCGCGATCAGTGATCCCATGTCGAGGGAGATGAGCTGCCTGTTCTGCAGCGCCTGAGGGACATCGCCGTTGACGATGCGCTGGGCCAGGCCTTCAACGATGGCTGTTTTGCCGACGCCCGGTTCTCCGATCAGCACGGGATTGTTCTTCGTGCGGCGGCTGAGGATCTGGATCGTGCGACGGATCTCCTCATCCCGACCGATCACCGGGTCCAGATGGCCGTTCCTGGCCGCGTCGGTGAGATCACGGCCATATTTCTCCAGGGATTCGTAGGTGCCCTCAGGGTTCTGATCCGAGACCGTTTGGTTGCCGCGCACTGCTGCGACTGCCTCCTTGAGCTTGGTTGCATCCAGACCAACCTGCTGAAGCAGCTGGCGGCCGCAGCGATCATCCTCTGCCAGTGCCAGCAGCAGATGTTCGATGGCGATGTAGCTGTCGCCGAACTGATCCTTCAGCTTGGCGGCCTTGTCGAGCGTGGTGTTGATGCTGCGACCGAGAAAGACCGAATCGGGTGGTGATCCAAGGCTTGGCTGTCGTTTGAGGTGGGACTCCACCGTTGACTGGAAACGATTGGTATCCACGCCGCTTCGGGTCAGGATTCGTCCGGCCAGCCCGTTCTGTTGCAGCAGGGCCAGCAGCAGATGCTCCGACTCGAGATGCTGATGGCGGCTGGATTGAGCCAGGTTCTGGGCTTCGACAATGGCGGCCCAGGCTTTTTCGGTGAACTGCTCCGCCGTGGGTTGCATCGCTTGCGCCGTTGTGTTGTTCAAACCGTATGGGCATCACGGCTGCAGCGGGGGCGGCAAACCGGATGCGCTTTTTAGAGTTCGCCGAACACTTGAACGCCGTAATGCCCGAACCCCAGTTGGTTGAAACCCTGGTGCAACAGGGGCTGACCCTGTCGGCCACCGCGGGGGGCGAGCTGGAACGCAGCTGCTGGATGGTGGTGCATGAGCACCATCACGGCGTGAAGCCCACGGAATACGACATCCGCGAGATTGACGAAGAGCTTTATCTGGCTGTGCTCGAGGCCGCCCGGGCAGCTGTCTGATCAGACGGGAGCCATCGTTCAGCCAAATCCTTGTGCCCTGGCCTGAGGCGTCAGGTTCCGCAATTTCCCATCGAGCAAGGCTGTTCGCTCGGCTTCCGCTCCGACATGAGGAGCGATTTCAACGCCGGTTGTCTTCAGGGCTTCGAAGGCCAGCGTCTCCTCATCGGATCCGGTGTCGCTCTGCAAATAGCGGTTCACCGCTTCAGCTGATGGGTCGTCGGGGGCGAAGTAAACGGTGCCGGGACCACGGCGTTGTGTGGTCAGCCCACGCTGCTTTCTGCGTTGTTGAACTCCGGCCCAGAGGCGTCCCTGGCTGCGGGTCATGTAATCGTTCAGCGTCGGAGCATCCGTGTCCTCCGCCAGCGCCATGCTGCTGCCATCGACGAAATCACTGAGCAGTGTGACAACGGCCATTTCAGGAAGGAAGTCGAAAAGGGGACTGGATCCTGCTGCTGTCGAACCAGCGGCTGATTTTGCTGTCGATCGAATCGCAGGCCAGATCTCTGGCCGTGAGCATGAATCCGTGCCGTCGAGCCAGTTCGATCAGCTCTTCATCACTGTCGCAGCAGCTGGCCTCATGCCGAAGCGTCCGGTGATGTTCAACAGCCCGGAGAAAATCCTTCAACGCTTCCCGGCTCATCCCATGGTCCCTTTGGCCTGATTCAGTTCTGCCATGGGAGTCGTCGAACTTCCATTAAAAAATCCCTGGCATTGACCATGCCAGGGATGAAGTTCAGGGTTTGACGACGAGTCGTCAGAGGATCACTCAACGATGACCTTGCCGACCATGCCAGCACCACGGTGGGGCTCGCAGTAGAAGTCGAAGGTGCCGGCTTCAGAGAAGGTCTCTTCCCAGGATTCGCCGGGGTTGAAGGCCAGATCGCCGTGGCTGTACTCATCGTGGCCCTCGAAGACGGCGTTGTGAGGAGCCAGCTTGTTGTTCACGAACTTGACGGTGTCACCGGCCTTGATGTTCACGGTGGCGGGTTCGAAGGCCAGCATTCCGGCGTCTGTGCCGAGCTTCACTTCAACGGTGGCGGCCTGTGCGGAACCGACATTGAGGCCGATCAGCATCAGGACTGCGCAGCAGGCTGCTGCGAGGGTGCGGATGACGGAGCGCATGGAGAGGCTTTATCTATGCGGCAAGATTACGCGCATATCGGGGTCTGCCGCGGTTAGGCAGGCCTGAATCGCTAAGAACTGTTTCCAAAGTTCCTGCATGGCTGACGCCGCCGAAGCGTTCGGGCTGGCTCACCGGCTCATGAACGAAGTGTCGTTGTCGGATGCTGAAGCGGTCCCAGGCATTCACTTCGATCGGCAGGACCCGGATCAGGGTTTCGATCAGCCATGGCCACAGCGGGATTCCAGGGGTGAGGGAAACGCCCCTCCAGCGGCAGAGGGTTCTGACGGCTTCATCAACGGTGATGGCGGGCTGACCCATCACCACCCGGCGAAGAGCTCCCTGCCCAGGCTCCCGGTTGACCTGATGCGCCTTTGTGGCCAGATCACCGCAGATCCGCGCGATGTCTTCGGCGTGAATGAAATGAAAACTGGCGTCGATGCGAAGCCAGCGTGCGAGCCAGAGCCAGCGACTGATTTCACTGAGGCCTTCGGTGAGATAGCTGGTCGGGAAGCTGCTGGTGCCATCCACCCTGCCCCCGAACACGAGTGTCGGGAACACCGCAACGATCTTGGACGCCAGAGGATGCTGTTCCAGATCCTGGAGACAGCGCGCCTTGGTCTGGATGTATTCGGTGCCGTGGGCGAGGGCCTCCGGCAGGGGACGCAGATGCCGATCCAGAACGCTGGCCGTTGAGAAATAGATGATCTGCTCCAGCAGCGCCGGGTTGAGCAGCTGAAGCATCCGCTTGACGGCCACCACATTCACCTGTTCCGCCCGCTCCGGATCCCCCCAGGCCGTTGCTGTGTGGATCACCCGATGCACGCTCGCCAGCTCACCGGCGAACCGGTCGGTGTTGCGCAGATCTCCGACGAGGAGCCGAATCCGCGGGTGATCAGCGGGGACCGCCGTGAGTTTGCCGGGATCCCTCAGCCACAGGAGCAATTCCGCATCCGAGTTGTCCAGCAGCCAGCGGCTGATGTACTGACCGACGCAACCGCTTGCGCCGGTGACCAGGATCCGACTCAAGCGAGGGCCCCGACGCGGTCCATCACACTCTTGCCCGACCGGAAGAATGCCGCGCCGTTCTCTTCGGGGGTTCCCGGAAGAATCCCGTGGCCCAGATTGAGAATGTGCTTCCGGCCCCGGGCCTTGCGCACGCAGTCATCGATGCGGGCTTCGATCGCGTCGGGGGTTCCGAACAGCAGGCCGGGATCGACATTGCCCTGAACCCCGATGTGTTCCGGCAGGCGTGCGAGGGCTTCGGCCATGTCCACCGTCCAGTCGAGGGAAATGATGTCGACGCCGGTGTGTGCCATTCGCTCGATCACCCCGGCGCTGCCTGAGATGTAAAGAATGAACGGGGTGTCCGGGTGGGTCTGCTTGACCAGATCGACCACCTTTTTCTGATAGGGAGCCGCAAAGGTGTCGTAGTCAGCTGGGCTGAGCTGACCGGCCCATGAGTCGAACATCTGAACGACCTGGGCACCGGAATCGATCTGGTAGCGCAGATAGTTGGCGATGGAGTCCGCGAAATGATCCAGCAGCTTGTGCAGAAGTTCGGGCTCGCGGAAGGCCATGGCCTTGATCACCGCGTAGTTCTTGCTGCTTTTTCCCTCCACCACGTAGGCGGCAAGGGTCCAGGGAGCACCCACGAAGCCCAGAACGGCCGCTTCGTTGCCAACGCTCTTGCGCAGGCGACCCAGCACTTCACCGACAAACGGCATCGACTCCGCAGGATTCAGCGGTCGCAGAGCGTTCACCTGCTCCATGGAGCGAATCGGATCGCCGATCTGCGGGCCCTTGCTTTCAATGATGTCGAAATCGATCCCCATGCCGGGCAGCGGCGTGAGAATGTCGGAGAACAGGATCACGCCATCGGGCTTGAAGGCGTGAAACGGTTGCATCGAGATCTCGTAGGAGAGATCGGGGTTTTCGGAACGTTCCCGGAAGCTGGGGTATTTGTCCCGCAGATCCCGGTAGATCTTCATGTAGCGGCCGGCCTGACGCATCATCCACACGGGCGGACGCTCCACCGATTCACCGCGTGCGGCACGCAGCAGCAGGGGGAGGGAGTCGCTCATCAAGCCGGTTCAAGTCAGCCGGAAACTTACCCGAGACAAAGGGCTGCCTAGTGGGTTGGATGCCTTCTGTCACCGGGTTCTTTACAGGCTGTCGTTCACGCTGCTGTCATCGGCGGTGGTGCCCGCGTTGATCAGGGTGCGCTTCGGATCGTGGCGGAACACCAGCAGGCTCAGCGGAGGCAGGCAGAGATCCAGGGAGTTGTCGTATCCGTGAATTCCCCATTCATCCGTCGGCTTGCCGCCCATGTTCCCCATGTTGCTGCCGCCGTACTGGGAGGCATCGGTGTTGAAGATCTCCTCGTAGAAACCGGCGAGCGGCACGCCAACTCTGTAGTGGGAATGACTCTGGGGCGTGAAGTTGGCAACGACCACCAGCCAGCTGCCGCTGCTGCTTTCACGGCGCATGAAGCTGATCACCGAGTGGCGGTTGTCGTTGCAGTCGATCCACTGGAAGCCGAACTGATCGAAGTCATCCCGCCACAGGGCGGGTTCCGCTTTGTAGAGGCGGTTGAGGTCGTCCACCAGCAGCTGAATGCCGCGGTGGGGTTCGTAATTCAGCAGATCCCACTGCAGGTCTCCCCAGACATTCCATTCGGCGCGCTGGCCGAACTCCATCCCCATGAAGATCGTCTTCTTGCCCGGGTGAGTCCACATGTAGGCGAGCAGCGCCCGGGTGTTGGCGTATTTCTGCCAGTCATCACCAGGCATCTTGTGCAGAAGATGACTCTTGCCGTGCACAACTTCATCGTGGCTCAGGGCCAACATGAAGTTCTCTGTGTAGGTGTACCAGATCGAAAAGGTGATGTTGTTCTGGTGGAACTGGCGGAACCAGGGATCGAGCTCGAAGTAATCGAGCATGTCGTGCATCCAGCCCATGTTCCACTTCAGGTTGAAACCGAGGCCTCCGTTGTCGGTGGGCTGGGTGACCATCGGCCAGGTGGTGGACTCCTCCGCAATGGAGAGGGCACCTGGGAAATGCTGGAACAGCACATGGTTGGCCTGCTGCAGAAAACGAACGGCTTCGGTGTTCTCCCGTCCGCCGTCTTCATTGGCCAACCACTCGCCGTCGGGGCGTAGGTAGTCGCGGTACAGCATCGAGGCGACCGCATCCACCCTGATGCCATCGATGTGGAACTGCTCGAACCAGAACACGAGGTTCGCCACAAGGAAGTTGCGAACCTCGTTGCGGCTGTAGTTGAAGATCAGCGTGCCCCACTCCTTGTGCTCTCCGATGCGGGGATCACCGTGCTCGTACAGGTGGGTTCCGTCGAAGAAGGCCAGACCGTGGGCGTCCTTGGGGAAGTGACCGGGAACCCAGTCGATGATCACGCCGATTCCCTCGGCGTGGCAGCGATCCACAAACGCGCGGAATTCATCGGGGGTGCCGTAACGGCTGGTGGGCGCATACCAGCCGGTCACCTGATAACCCCAGGACCCGTCGAAGGGATGCTCGGTGATCGGCATCAGTTCGATGTGGGTGAAGCCGCGTTCCTTCACGTAGGGGATCAGTCGATCCGCCAGCTCGGCGTAAGTGAGCAACCGTGCCCCCGGCTTCATGTCGGCAGCAGGAACCGGTTGACGCGGGGTGCCGTCGGGCTGGATCCACGGCTCATCGGCACTGGCGTGAATCCAGCTGCCGAGATGCATCTCATAGACCGAGATCGGCTGGTCCAGAGGATTGCGGTGATCCCGCTGCTGCATCCATTCGGCGTCGGTCCAGCTGTGGCCGCCGAGCCTTGCCACCACTGAACTGTTGTCCGGGCGCACCTCGTGCTGGAAGCCGTAGGGATCCGCTTTCTGGTAGCAGTGCCCCTCCGGTGAACGGATTTCGTATTTGTAGAGGGATCCCTCGCTGACCCCGGGGATGAACAGTTCCCAGATGCCTCCCAGCCGCTGCTGCATGGGGTGATGGCAGCCGTTCCAGGAATTGAGATCACCCAGCACGGACACGCTGAGGGCATGGGGTGCCCACAGGCAGAACATCACACCACTGACGCCGTTCACCTCGGTGAGATGGGCTCCCATCCGTTGCCAGATGTGGTGATGGTTGCCTTCAGCGAACAGATGGCGATCCATTTCGCCCATCCATTCATCCCGGAAGGCCCAGGGATCGTGCTGTTCGTGGGTGATCCCTCCCCGTTCAACCCGAACCCGATAGCCACTGCCGGGGTCATGGTCGAGTTCCGCCTCGAACACCCAGGGGTGGTGCGGGGTGCTCATCGGAAGCTCCTTCCCGCCCTCGAGAAGGGTCACGCTGTTCGCTTCCGGCATCCATACACGAACAACACAACCCCGTTCCGAAGGCTGGGGTCCCAGCACTGAAAAAGGGTGATCATGCCGACAGGTCGCCAAACGTTCGCCGTCCTGAACCATCCAGTCGAGGACTGCCGTGCCCACCATCGGAGACCTGTGAAGAGGGCGCGATGTTAAGCCGATTTTTCAGCGACCTCCGCTGTTTGTTCAGACGAAGTCGCGGGAGATGTCGACGTTGATGATCTGTCCCCGTTCATCGAAGATCACGAACAGATTCGAGGTGGCGTCACCGAATTCCACCGACACCAGCACGAGCTGCTGATCCCCTCCCTGACTGGCAACGACCGCCTCCTTCAGCTTTCGGTATCCACCCGATACCGAACTCAACTTGGTCCACTTGCGCTTCAGATCTGCCGGTGAAAGCTCCTGTTGAAGCTCCAGTGAGAGTTTCGATCGTGCGGTCAGCCAGCGGCCAGCAGCCAGATCGCCGGCGAAGTCGAGGGCTGTGCGTTCAATCGGAAGCACCTCGTCGACCCATTTCCAGGCCAGCAGCAGGCCTTCGTCATCCAGCACGAACAGAAGGTTCTCGTCCCCTTTGGCGGTCTGGACCACGGCATCCACGGTTGTGGTGCGGTATCCCGAGGCGATCCCGACGACCCGGCTGCTCTTGATGGCCGGGCGCTGGTCCAGTCGCTCCTGGACCTGTTCACGACTCAGGCTGTCCTGCACAGCGGCAGACAGTCGGGCGTGGAGGGCAGAGCCCTGGCGTTGCTGCAGTGCGTTGAGCAGCTGTTCTGCCGCCTTGGTTGCATCAGCGGTGCTGAGGGGTGTGATCTCCGCCTGCTGAGCCACCAGAGGTGCAGGGGACATCATCGAGATCCCGACCGGAGCTGTCAGGGTCAGGGCCAGAAGGGCAGCACAACGCTTCACAGCTCGTGGGGTGAGTCTTCGGACAGTTTGCCGGAGTTGAGCGGGATCAGCTCAAGAGCGGAGCCAGCAAGCTGCAGTGTCATCGTCACCACACGGTGGTCGGGGCCGGGCGCACCGGCTGGATGGTCGGGGGTTCCTGGATTCACGCCAATGGCGGGCCAGGCCGCTCCGGCAACGGAGAGGCGAAGACGGTCCCCCGGTTTCAGGCTGACTCTCAGGGGCTGCAGCAGCACCCGGTGCCGCTTCAGCTGCAGTGCCTCGTCTCCAAGGCAGCGGTAAACGCCGGTGCTCAGCTGCTCGACTCTGCTGCTGGCGGAGGGCAAACGTGACAGCGCAACAGCCACATCAAAGCCGGGCTGATCGGCTTTCAGGTTCAGCTGCAGTTCGGGACGTCCCTCCAGAACCAGCGCTTCGCTCAGCTGGTCGCTGGTGAAGGTGGCCACATCGGATCGCTGATCAAGGACGCTGCGGTCACAGGGCCCGGCGCTTGGACTGAGATGTCCTCCCTCCGCCGGTGCCGGTCGCCAGGGGTCATGAACAATCGGCACCTCGCCGCTTCCATCAACGCCCTGCTGGAGACGGCCGTCACTGGTGTTCAGAACGTTCTCGCCGGTGCCGGTGAGGCTCCATGGACCCATGGGCGCAGCTGACTGGTCGATCCAGCGCTGTTCGCCCAGATCCCACAGCTGAAACAGCGGTCGTTCCGCGCTGCTGATTGCTGTGGAGCCGATCCCCTTGAGGTGATGGTCGAAGAAGTTGAGCAGCAGCTGCTGCGCGTCGGGCCACCACTGCAGGTGCGTTGCCGGGCCGATGTGCAGTTCCGGTGTGCCGCCAGCCGCCCGGCTTTTCTGCCAGAGATCGAGGATGCCCATCAGATGGGGATCCCACCAGCCTCCGATCAGCAGCAGTGGTTGACGCAGCCAGGCCTCGTCAACGCTGTGTTGCTGCCAGTCCTGGGGTTGACCCGGGTCGTTGCCGAACCAGCGCCAGGCCATGCCCTCAGGGTCATGACGCTGCAGAAGATCGAGGCCGTTGTGCAGGTAATCCCCGCTGACCAGGGCCTGGCGGATCTCCCGCCACCCATCGCTGTCGCCCCGTCGCCTCGTCTGCTGGGCTGCCAGCTGAAGTCCCCAGCCGAGTCCCAGGTGCCACCAGTGGGCTCCTCCCTCGCAGCTCCAGTGAAGCCGTTCATCCAGTCCAGCCATGGCCGGAGCCATGCAGTCCGGTGGTGGTGTGTGCGGCGGAGCCAGCAGCTGGGTGACCCCTTGGTAGGAAAACCCATAGCAGCCGATCCTTCCATTGCAGTCGGGGAGGGCGCGAACCCACGCCAGGGTTTCGGCCGTGTCGAGGGCCTCCTGCTGGAACCCTGTGAACGACCCTCCTGAGTCGCCCTGACCCCGCACGTCCTGGACCACCACCAGGTAGCCCTTGCTGGTCCACCAGCTCGGATGGGCCAGGGTCACCGTTGAGGCGATCCTGCGTCCGTAGGGCTGACGCATCAGCAAGGTGGGCCAGGGTCCTGCCCCTGATGGACTCCAGATCCTGGCGGTCAGCTGGGTGGCATCGCTCAGGGTGAGCTGCTCATCCCGTTCAGCGGACATCCGGGCAGTGGATTCCCACCACGTAGGTGATCAGCACTTCGGCATCCGGCCTGGAGATCTGCCGGGATTCCGCCACGTTGCGGGTGTTGGCGCGGGCGTAGGCGGATTTGCCGCGCTCGTTCTGGTCCCTGAAGTCCTGGCACATGGCCTTGGCTTCCTGGGGGTTGGACTTCACTCCGTTGAGCAGATCGGAGTCGGCTGCCGCTGCCGTGCTGGGTGCCAGCACAACGGCGAGGCCGATCATCAGGTGCTTCAGCCCTTTCATGCCCGACAACCGACTTCCTGCTTCATACGCACTGCCGGTGGTTGTCGTGGGGCCTCAGGGGTCAGTTCAACGGTTGCCTCGCCCGTTCAATCCAACGGCGAGCTGTGGGGAGATCCACCACAGCGGGGCGGCCGGTGCCGAGGCTTCTCTCCAGTCGGCCGGTTTGCTGCACGATCCGCTCGGGAGTTGATCCGGCCAGGGCGGCCCGACTGGCAATTCCCGCATGCATCAGCAGGGCTGCATCCTGAGGTGCCATCTCCAGATCGCAGACCAGCGCTGCAATGGCACGCAGCCGCTTGAGGTTGCGTGCGGACGCTCGGCCGCTGCGGCACAGGCGGCTCAGTTCGATGTCGCTGAGGTCGCGCAGCTGTTCCCACCGCTTCAGGCCGGCGGCCTCCAGTTCCTGTTGTTCACGGCGGAAGGACTGGGGCAGATCCCGGAACTCAGCCATCAGAGATCGCCGGGCCGGAAGTCCCGAACGGTTTCGCCGAGGATCACCGGCCGGCTGATGCCTTCACCCGGTGTTTCAAAGGCCCGGAGCCGAACTTTCACCGTTCCGCTGCCTCGACCGGCGCTGCGCAGATTTCCCGCCAGCTGTTCCAGGGTTGCCGACACCGTTGCCGGTTCGAGATCCGCCGGAGCCTGCGCCACCACCAGATCGGTGCCGTTGTCGAACACCACGGGAGCACGGATGGCGCCTTCCACCACAACAGGAGGCGTGTAACTGACGCCGAAGGCCCAGCAGCTCACCGCCAGCAGAAGCGTGAAGCTGCTCACCCCCACCAGTCGAAAGCGCAGCCCCCATTTCGTCAGAAAAGCCAGCACCGTGAGAAGACTGAGGCCCAGGCCGGTCCAGCCCAGCCAGGGAACTGCGGAAATCAGCAGTTGATCGAGGGCCATCACCTCTGGTCACCTGGGAAAAGCCTCCTTATATTGCGCGAGCTTCAGGGAACTTCGTCGCGTTTGATGCGAGACGCTCGACGAATCAGATCCCGATGGTTGCTGATTGGTGGCTCCGTCGCCTCCGTCACGGCCGTGGCGTTCGGCCTCCAGGTGCTGGACAGAACCGCTGCGCGGGCTGTTGAACAGCTGCGCCCAGGCCTGCAGCAGTCACTGGGTGAATCTCTCGGACATCCCATCAGCCTGGGTGACTACCGGGGGTTGCGTCCCTGGGGATTCGCGCTGGGCCCGGCGGAGATTTCCTCCACGAACACCGATCAATCCTCGCTGAAACTGGATGAACTCCAGGTTCGGTTCAACCCGGTCGCCAGCCTGCGTCAGTGGCGCCCTGTTGTTCAGCTTCACCTCGATGGCCTGAAGGCTCAGTTTCACCGTCAGGAGGATGGTCGTTACTGGAGCTTCGGTTCACCAGCTCCCAGCGAGGAGCCGCTGCCGAATATTGACCTGCGCTTTGTTCTGCCTCAACCGGCACGGATCGAGCTGCAGCCGTCCGGAGAGCGACTCCTCCTTGAGAGTCGCGGATCGGTCCAGTTGCGCCAGGCCCGCTTTCGCGGTGCGAGTCGCCTGAGCTGGGCCGATCGCAGCGGCAGTTTCAGTGCTGAACTCAACGGCAACTGGAAACAGCCTGAGCTGGCGATCAGCACTCGGCTTCGCTCGCTGGATCTGAGGCGACTTTCGAGTCTGATTTCGCTGCCCGCGGAAGCAGCGGTGGCGGGCCGGGTGGGCGGCGATCTTGGCCTGCACTGGCGCCCCGGGACATTTGGATGCCGAGGATCACTGCGTCTGAAGCAGCTGGAACTCAACGCGGGGGGTCTGCCGGACACCCTGCGCTCGTCAGACGTCGGACTTCGTTGTCGTCAGGACAGTCTCGTGCTGGCGGACAGTGAATTCCGCAGTGGTGACTGGCGCGCCCGGGCAGGGGGCATCGTGCGGCTCAATCGGTCCTTCGATTTCAGCGTCGACCTTGCAGCCGATGGGCGTGAGGATCGAGTCCAGGTTGAGCTGGATGGCCCCTGGGCCAATCCCCGCTGGCGTGTGAATGGAGCGCTGGACCTCGCCCAGCTGGCAGGGCCGCTCCGGTTCCGTGGGGAACTGCGTACCCCCTGGACCGACCCCGTCAACCGATTCATCCAGGTCAATGACGCTGAGCTGGAAGCACCGGGCCTGCGGTTGCGGCTGGCCGGAATGCTTGGCCAGAACAGTGATCTGCGCAGCCGGGAACTGACGCTGTCATCACCCTTGTGGGCCGGTTCGCCCGGTCTTCAGCAGGTGATCGGTGAAGCGTCGCCGGTGAATGGTGAGCTGGTGCTGAACGGGCCGCTCGCCTCCCCGGAGCTCTCGTTACGGCTTGAACAGGGGCGCAATCTGCTGCTGCAGAACTGGAACCTGCAGGCCAGCTGGTCCCGCGCCGCGGGACTGGCTTCTCTGGATCGCTTTGAAAGCCCTCAGTTGCAGGCCAGCGCAGAACTGCCTCTGGCCCTGGGAGATGGAGCGCTGCAGGTGGGTGAGCTCCAGAGCGACCTCTCCGTCCAGGACTTTCCACTGGCGCGGCTGTCAACTCTTCTGGGGGTTCCGGTTTCAGGACAACTTTCAGCCCGGGGTCGTGTTGTCGGGCCTCTGTCCGGACTGAGCCCTGAAGTGGGTGTGAATCTGCAGAGTCCTGGAGCAGGCCCGCTGCGTTCCCGTGAGTCCTGGCAGGGAAGCCTGTCGGGTCAGATCGGTGATGGCCTGCAGCTCAACCTGTCCAGCCCGATGGGATCCCTGAATGCCCAGGGGGCGGGTGTGCCGCTGGCTCTGGATCTCAGACGCGGTGATGGTCGTCTGGAGCTGCAGCAGCGTGGACCGAACCAACTGGATTGGCAGGCCGATCAGCTGGCCCTGGGTGGTGTTCAGCTGTCGCTGCCGGTCACCGGGCAGTGGCAGGCCCTGCGGGGCCGGCTGTCAGGGCAGGGTCAGTACGCCGCAAAGGAGCGACGCCTCGCTGGCAGCGTCCGTCTTGATTCCCCTGCGGTTCAGGGACTTTCGCTGCGCCGGATCGATCTCGAGGGAGCTCTGAACGATCAGCGCTTTGAGCTCACCGGACGGGTGTTGCCCGAGCAGGGCGAGTTGACTCTCAACGGATCCGGTCGTCTTGATTCAGCGGTTCGTGCCCGGGTTGAAGCCAAGGCACTCGATGTGCCCTGGCTGCTCAGAGCTGCCCGTGAGCTTCGTGGCGGTGGGAGCAATGGCGAATTCGGCCTCGGGCAGGCTTCGGATCTGGGAACCCTGGTGATCAACACCTTCGGAGGAAGCCTGGATGGGCATCTCAGGGCCCTGGCTGCGGCCCGCCGTGAGCTGGACCTCCATGAACAGATGAATCCCCGCTCTGTTGTGGATGCTGATGATCTTCAGGGGCGACTTGATGCCGTCATCGATCTGAGTGGTCCGCGGCTTTCAGCGCTTGAGCTGAAGGGGGAGGCCCGTGCCCATCTCTGGCTGGATGGCGGTGACAGCGCCCGGATGCTTCAGATGGAGCCTGTGGTGGCCAAGGTGGAGGGTGCCCTTCAGGGGGGTTCGGGCACGTTCAGCCTGCTGCATCTCCCCTTCAGCCTGCTTGGGCTGGTGGCTCCGGTTCCCACTGCATTGCGGGGGGCCATCGGCCTGACCGGCCGCTACGACCTCGGCCCTGATGAACCATCCATCGACGCTGAACTGGTTCTGGAGGATGTCCAGGCTGGGTCCACCAGCGTGGCGGTGGAACGCCAGAGCGTGAAGCTGACGCCGCAGGGGCTGCAGCTGGATCTGGCGATTCGTGCGGCGGGTGCCTCGGAAGCCATCCAGGTCAGCGGCTCCGTGCCGATGTCCGTGCTGGAGCCCCTGGATCTTGTGGTGGAAGCACACGGCGATTCCCTGTGGTTCCTGGCGCCACTGGCCGGTGCGGATCTTGCGTTCAACCGCGGCAGCACCGATCTGCGGCTGCTGTTGCGCGGAGATCTGGAACAGCCGGAGGCCAACGGGTTCCTTCTGGTTCGTGATGGCGCTCTCCAGCTTGGAGATCAGTCTCTGAGCGCGGTGAACGCCTCGGTGATCTTCGACTTCAATCGCCTGGAGGTGAACCAGCTGGAGGCGAAGCTCGGCTCGGGTGGACAACTCACAGCCCAGGGCGCCATCGGTCTGTTCCGTCCCAGTGACGAAGCTCTGCCTCTCACGATCAACCTGCTCAAGGGCCGGATCCGTCAATCGATCGTTGATGTCTCCGCCAACGGTGAGGTGGTTGTTCTCGGTGCTCTCAACCAGCCTGAGTTCACCGGTCAGCTCTCACTGAGCGAAGGGCTGATCGAACCCCGCTCCGGTCTGCTGGCGCGTCTGCGGCGGGGCCTGGGCTCTGGCCTGGTGCCTGGCCTTCAGCCCGCCGGAACCACGAGTGTCGTCACCCCCGTTGATCTCTCGAGCCTGGCGGAGGATGAGTGGGATTTCCAGGAGCCTCTCGTGCTCTTCGGACCCGGTGCCGACAGGACGAACCTGTCTGAGTACAGCAACTGGGTTCCTTCTCTCCCCGCCGTTCGCTTCCGCAACTTCCGCCTTGGGCTCGGTCCGAATCTGCGGGTGCAGATGCCGCCGTTGATCAGTTTCAGTGGAGGTGGCCAGCTGTTGCTCAACGGTCCGCTGGATCCCTCGCTGCAGATGCGCGGCCTGATCCGTCTCAATCGCGGCCGGGTCAGCCTGTTCTCCACCACCTTCCGCCTGGATGCTCAGGCTCCGAACGTGGCGGTGTTCACCCCTTCACTCGGCCTGGTTCCCTTCGTGGACATCGCGATGAAATCGCGCGTGTCGGATTCGGTTCAACAGGGTGGAGATGGCAGTGCGACCACCTCGAACATCTTCGACACCAATGGCCTTGGCCTGGTGGGGGATGGAATCGGCCGGCTGCGGTTGGTGAAAGTGACCGTGCTGGCCTCAGGCCCCGCCGATCGTCTCGTGGGCAATCTCACGCTGCGCAGCTCACCAGCGATGTCCCAGTCGGAGCTGCTGTCGCTGATCGGAGGCAACTCCCTCTCGGGCCTGGCCGGAGCTGGCGGCACCGCCCTCGCCACGGTCGTCGGCCAGTCCCTGCTTTCGCCTGTGCTGGGAACGCTGACCGATGCCATGGGTCAGCGCATGCAGATCGCGTTCTTCCCCACCTATGTCACCCCGGAGGTGAAGGGGGACCGTGAGCGCACGTCCGGTCGTGTCTCCCCGACGTTCACGCTGGTGACCGAGTTGAGCGTCGATGCAACCGATCGTTTCGACTTCTCCGTGCTGGCCGCTCCCAACACCACGGATGTGCCTCCTCAGGCCACGGTGACCTACCGCGTCACCCCCAACACCTCTCTGTCTGGTTCGATTGACACCAAAGGCACCTGGAAGAGCCAGCTGCAGGTGTTCTTCCGTTTCTGATTCGAAGCCATGGCCAGCGAACAGGTGATCGGAATTGATCTGGGGGGGACTGCCATCAAGCTCGCCCGTTTCACCGCCACCGGGGAACTGCTGGCGGAGATGGAGGTGCCGACGCCCCAGCCCGCTGTGCCGGGAGCCGTGACGATGGCCCTCTGTGAGGCCATCGAGCAGCTTGATCCGGACGGGTCCGCTGATTGCGTCGGTGTCGGGCTGCCTGGACCGATGGATGCCGCGGCTCGGGTTGCGCGGGTCTGCATCAACCTGCCGGGGTGGGAGGAGGTTCCCCTGGCCGAATGGCTTGAGGTGCGGCTGCAGCGTCGCGTCACCCTGGCGAATGACGGCAACTGTGCCCTGGTGGGAGAGGCCTGGCGGGGAGCTGCCCGAGGATTCAGCGATGTGGTGCTGCTCACCCTGGGCACCGGGGTGGGGGGCGGTGTGTTGCTGGGAGGCCGTCTGTTCACCGGCCATAACGGCGCTGCAGCGGAGCCCGGACTGATTGGTGTGGTGCCGGATGGACCTCCATGCAACAGCGGCAATCGGGGATCCCTGGAGCAGTTCGCCAGCATCACGGCGCTGCGTCGACTCTGTGACCGCGATCCCCGCGAGCTCAGTGCGGCGGCCACCGGCGGTGATCCGGAGGCGCGGGCGGTCTGGGACCGCTACGGAACGCAGCTGGGGGTTGGTGTCGCGTCGCTGGTCTATGTCTTCACACCGCAACTGGTTCTGCTGGGGGGTGGTCTGGCCGGTGCCACCTGTCATTTCCTGCCATCCCTGCAGCAGGAGGTGGAGAAGCGGGTTCAGCCGGTGTCAAGGGAAGGGCTGCGGATCGAGGCCTGCCGGCTCGGCAATGGCGCCGGGCGTCTCGGAGCCGCCCGTCTCGCGTTGCAGCGGCTGGGCGGGATGATGGCCGACGACTGAGTGCTGACTGCGTCCATGACCTCTGTTCCGGAGCCCTCCGCCGAGTTGCTGCAACGGGCGGGTGCCGTGCGGCTGGCGGCCGTGGATCTCGGCCAGACGGATGATCTGCAGAGAGCGCGGGCGCTTCAGGCGATGGCGGACGCTCTGGCTGAGCGCGCCGAGGCGATCGTGGCCGCCAACACTGAAGATCTGGAGCGATCGGCTGCCGAGGGGCTGGCACCGGCGTTGATGGCACGGTTGAAGCTCGATCAGGCGAAGCTCGCCGGTGCCATTGATGGGGTGCGCAAGGTTGCCGCCCTGCCTGATCCCCTCGGACAGCGTCAGCTCCACCGCGAGCTGGACGATGGCCTTGTGCTGGAGCGGGTCTCGGTTCCCCTCGGTGTGGTGGGGGTGATCTTCGAGGCGCGACCCGATGCCGTGATGCAGATTGCCTCCCTGGCGATCCGCTCCGGAAACGGAGCTCTGCTCAAGGGAGGGAGTGAGGCCCGCTGCACCAATGAAGCGGTGATGGAGGCGCTGAAGGCGGGGCTGGCCTCCAGTTCGGTGTCGCCGGATGCACTGGCGCTGCTCACCACCCGTCAGGAGAGCCTGGCGCTGCTGCGGCTCGATGGCCTGGTGGATCTGATCATTCCCCGTGGCAGCAACGAACTGGTCCGGTTCATTCAGGACAACACCAGGATTCCTGTGCTGGGCCATGCCGATGGCATCTGTCACCTGTACGTGGATCAGCAGGCGGATCTGACCAAGGCCGTTCGTGTGGCGCTGGACAGCAAGACCCAGTACCCCGCTGCCTGCAATGCGATCGAGACCCTGTTGATCCATCGCAGCATCGCCGCTGATTTTCTGGCCGCGGCTCTCCCGGTGTTCACCGATGCAGGGGTTCGCCTGCGTGGTGATGCAGCCAGCGTGGCGCTCGGGGTTCCCGAACAGGCAGACGAGGAGGATTGGCGAACGGAATATCTCGATCTGATCCTTGCGGTGAAGCTCGTGGATGACATGACGGAAGCCACCGATCACATCCGCCGTTACGGCTCCCGCCACACCGAGGTGATCCTCACGGAAGACAGCGCAACAGCCGATCGTTTCCTCGCGGCAGTCGACAGCTCCGGTGTGTATCACAACTGCTCCAGCCGCTTCGCCGATGGATTCCGCTACGGCTTCGGTGCCGAGGTGGGCATCAGCACCCAGACCCTTCCCCCCCGGGGTCCGGTCGGGCTGGAGGGTCTGGTCACCTATCGCTACCGGTTGCGTGGAGATGGCCACATCGCGGCGGATTACTCCGCCGGCAGCCGCCGCTTCACCCACCGGGATCTGGCCCTGTGAGCGACGTGGATGCGATTCATATCCGTGATCTGATGCTCTGGGCCCACGTTGGGGTGCTGGACCATGAGCGCCGGGATGGCCAGTGGTTCAGTCTCGACATCACCCTATGGCAGGACCTCGGAACTGCGGCCGCCCACGATGACCTGGGGGCCAGCCTGGACTACAGCAAAGCCATCACCGCCCTGCAGGAGCTGGCCCGCGGTCTTGTCTGCCAGACGATCGAGCATTTCAGCGACCGGGTGCTGGATCAGCTCGAACAGTTGTACGGACCGGTTCCGGTGCGTCTTGAGTTGCGCAAATGTTCGGCTCCGGTGCCTGGCTTCAGCGGTGTTGTCGCGGTTGAGAGACGGAGATATGGAGCTCCATGACCCGTCCTCTGGTGCTGATGCATGGGCTCTGGGACACACCGCGCCTGTTTCGCCGACTCATTCAGGCGATCGATCGGCCTCAGCAACCATTGATGGCGCCGCATCTGCCCCACGGTCTGGGGGTGGTGCCGTTGCGGGAGCTGGCGCGGCGTCTGGATCGCGCCATTGATGAACGCTTCGGTTCGAACACCGAGATCGATCTGTTCGGCTTTTCGATGGGTGGTGTGATCGGTCGCATCTGGCTGCAGGAACTCGGCGGAGCCAGACGCACCAAGCGATTCTTCAGTGTGGGCAGTCCTCAGTGGGGAACGCTGACGGCCCTTCCGATCCCTCGCCTGCTGCTGGCCGGCGCTGCGGACATGAAACCGGGCAGTGATCTGCTCCGGGATCTCAACGCGGACATCAGCGCGCTGGAGGGGGTGGCCTGCCTCAGTTACTTCTGCCGATGGGACCTGATGGTCTGTCCGGGATGGAAGGCGGTGCTGCCTGTGGGTCCGGCGGAGGAGCTGCCGGTGTGGACACACCAGCAGCTGATCGCCCATCCCAGGGCGGTGACGAGGCTGGCTGCGGTTCTGCGTTCGGCCTGATTCAGGCGGCCTGCAATCCGGAGTGCCGGATCAGGGCATCACTGCTGGGCTGACGACCGCGGAAGGCCTCGAACACCTCCGAGGGTGATCGGCTGCCACCCAGGCTGAGCACCGTGTCGCGGAAGCGGGCACCGATGGAGCGAACGGTGTCCTCCCGGTCGAGTCCGGCTTCTTCAAAGGCGGCGAAGGCATCGGCGCTGAGCACCTCAGCCCACTTGTAGGAGTAGTACCCGGCGGAATACCCCCCCGCAAAGATGTGGCCGAAGGCGCAGAGGAAACGGTCCTCGGGGATGGGGTCCATCACGGTGGTGCTGACGGCGATCTCACGCCGCAATTCATCCGGGCTGCGGCCCAGCTCAGGACTCCACTGGCTGTGCAGGCGCAGATCACTCAGGGCGAAGTGCACCTGTCGCAGGGTGCCAAGCCCGGCATTGAACGTGCGGCTGTTCAGAAGTTTGCGGAATTCCTCCTCGGGCAGGGGTTCACCGGTCTGCCAATGGAGCGCCATGCCCATCAAGGTGCTGCGATCGAGGCACCAGTTCTCCATGAACTGGCTGGGGAGCTCCACCGCATCCCATTCCACGTTGCTGATGCCTGCAGCCTCCGGTTCCTCAACGGTGGTGAGCATGTGCTGCAGGCCATGGCCGAACTCGTGGAAGAGGGTCTCCACCTCTTCAAAGCTCATCAGGCTGGGAATGTCCCCCACCGGCGGGGTCTGATTGCAGATCAGATAGGCCACCGGAAGAACGAGGCTGCCATCGGCGCGACGCTTGCGGCCGAGGCATTCATCCATCCAGGCTCCACCGCGTTTGCTGGCGGGTCTGCTGAAGGGATCGAGGTAGAACCCCGCGATCGTCTCGCCTCCCCGCAGAACTTCGTAGTAGCGCACATCGTCATGCCACAGAGGAGCGGCTGGATCTCCAGGGCGGATGTCCACGTCAAACAGGCGTGAACAAAGGCCGAACAGGCCATCGAGCACCCGGGGAAGAGGGAACCAGGGGCGCAGGGCCTCCTGATCAAGGTCGAAGCGTTCCCGCCGCAGCTTTTCCGACCAGTAGGTCAGATCCCAGGGCGCCAGCTGATCTGCCTCGGCAGCACCGTGGCGACGGGCGCAATCCCGGAGGTCCTTGAGTTCCCGCTCGGCTGCGGGATACGCCGCACGTCTCAGCTCCTCCAGCAGAGCCTCGACACTCGACACATCGTCGGCCATCTTGCTCGCCAGGCTGACGTCGGCCCAGTGCTCGTATCCCAGGCGCCTTGCCTGCTCGCCCCGCAGGGTCAGGATCTCTTCGATCAGCGGGGCATTGTCGAACTCACCCTGACTGGCCCGGCTCACATGGGCTCTGTAGACGGTCTCCCGCAGTCCGCGGTCCTCCGCATGGGTGAGGAAGGGCAGATAGCGGGGCATGTCGAGGCCGAGGAGCCAGGGGCCCTCGCTGCCGGTGGCCGTTTCATCTCCGGCTTCCCGGGCCGCGGCGGCCAGGGCGTCCTTGGCTCGGTCCGGCAGGCCTCGAACCTGGTCCGCTTCCGTGAGCTTCAGCGTCCACTGCTGGGTGGCATCGAGAACGTGATTCCCGAAACTGGTGGAGAGCGCTGCCAGGCGCTCGCTGGCTGCATTGAAAGCGGCCTGGATGTCGCTGTCGAGGCCAACGCCCCTCTGCTGCATGGACAGCAGTTCGGCGTTGAGAATGCGCTCGCGGGTTGGCGTCAGCGGCTCGGCCGGCTGCTCTTTCAGGCGGCTGAGGGCCTGGTGCAGAACCCTGCTCTGGCCGAGTCGGTTGCCGAGGCGCACCACCTCAGGCTGTTGGCCGGCATGGGCGTCGCGCAGTTCGGGGGAATTGCAGACGCCGTTCAGGTGGGACACCACACCCCAGCTCCAGCGAAGCTGTTCCCCCAGGCCCTGAATGGGCTCCATCACGCTCTCCCAGCTCAGGGGCTCCGCGCTGTTGAGCTGTTGCTGGAGGGTTTCCTCGAGAGCGGTGAACCGCTGATCGAGTTGTTTGAGCAACACCGGGATGTCGCGACCGACCATGTCCGGGGTGATCTGCTGAAACAGGGGAAGACCTTCACCCTTCAGCAGGGCGGATGCAGTGGATTCGGTCATGGGATCAGCCGAGGGGAAGATGCTGGATCAGAGCAACGACTCCATGGTCGCCAAGTTGTTGCGAGAGCGCGTTGGTTGAGGACTCGTACAGATCCATGGCGATGCGGGGCCAGATGCCGATCACCAGGGTTGGAACCAGAAGGCTGAGACCGATCACCAGTTCACGCGGTTTCATGTCGACAACGCTCGCCAGCGCTGGAATTCGAGGGCCGAAGAACACCCTGCGGCACATCGAGAGCAGATAGATCGGGGTGAGCACAAGGCCGATGGCGGCCAGGATCACGGTGATGGAGCGGAACAGGGAGGTGAAGGCGTCCTGGCTGGTGATGCCGAGGAAGATCGTGATCTCACTGATGAATCCACTCATGCCTGGGAGTGCCAGGGAGGCCAGTGAGCTGGCCAGGAAGAAGGCGAAGGTGATCGGCAGGGCCTTGGCCAGGCCACCCATGTTTGGAATCGAGAGCGTCTTGGTGCGTTCGTAGAACACACCGGTCACAAAGAACATCGCCGCTGCGATCAGCCCGTGGCTGACCATCTGCAGCATGGCTCCGCTGATTCCAAGGGCGTCAACAGCCCCGATTCCCAGCAGCACAAAACCCATGTGGCTCACGGAACTGCAGGCGATGCGGCGCTTGACGTTGTCCTGAGCGAAGGCATTGAGGGCGCCGTAGACGATGTTGACGATGCCGAGAATCACCAGTGCCGGGGCCAGGGTGAGATGGGCCTCAGGCAACATCTGCACGTTGAAGCGCAGCAGGGCGTAGCCCCCCATCTTCAGCAGGACGCCTGCGAGCAGCATCGACACCGGTGCGTTGGCTTCGCCGTGGGCATCGGGAAGCCAGGTGTGCAGCGGGAACATCGGCAGCTTGACCCCGAATCCCACCAGGAAGCCCAGATAGCAGAGCAAACCGAAGCTGCCGCCTGCCGAGCGGGCGGTGAGATCGCTGATGTTCAGCGTGAACTGATCACCCGAAAGAGCCAGCGCCAGACCGCTGACCAGGATCAGCAACGAGGCCAGGGCGGTGTAAAGGATGAACTTGGTGGCTGCGTACTGGCGGTTCTGGCCGCCCCAGACGGCGATCAGCAGATACACCGGCACCAGTTCCAGTTCCCAGGCCAGGAAGAAGAGCAGGAAATCCTGGGAGAGGAAGACCAGGCCCTGAGCCGAGGCCTGAACCAGCAGCAGAGCGAAGTAGAGGCGGGATTTTCTCTGGATCGACCAGCTCGCTGCGACGGAGAGAAAGGTGACCAGACCGCTGAGCACCACCAGAGGTGCCGAGAGTCCGTCGACGCCCAGGGACCATTCCAGACCGATGGCGGGGACCCAGCTGACCCGTTCCACGAGCTGGAGACCGGAGATCGCAGGCTCGAATTCGGAGGCGAACACCACCATCATCAGAACCAGGTCGATCAGCAGAACGACCAGTGCGAAATTGCGAGGCCAGGGCGAAGGCTGGTCGTCCGTTCCGGGAAGCAGAGGCATCAGCAGCGCCCCGAGTGCCGGCAACAGCACAATCAGGGACAGCCAGGGGAATGTTGTGGTTGCCACAGCGCTCGCAGCTAGCCCAGCGTCCATTCCCTGCATTCAAATGTTCATCAAACCTAACAGGGCTGATCGACGGCTCTGGGTAGTTCTACTCAGCGTCCTCGGGCTGCCAATGGCTGCCTGAGGTCTGCAGATTCAGCACCGGAGCCCGGCTGGCCACGCCAGCCGACTCCCAGGCTCTGACCATGGCGCGGCTCACGGCCTGGCCTTTCTCCTCGGCACACAGCGCCAGGATGCTCGGGCCCGCGCCGCTGATGGCGCAGCCCCAGGCTCCCGCCTCGAGGGCTGCTGATTTGACGGCATCCCCACCCTTGATCAGCCGCCAGCGGTAGGGCTCATGCAACCGATCGTGCATTCCATCGGAAATGAGATCGCCGTTTCCGGTGCGCAGGCCCTGGAGCAGCAGGGTCAGCGCACCGAGGTTCACCACGGCATCCCCGATCGGGATCGCCTTCGGCATGGCGCGCCGGGCTTCGCTGGTGCTGAGTCGGATGGAAGGGATCGCCACAACAGCTTTCACAGCGCTGGTCCATTCACAACGAACCACCCGCCATCTCTGGGAGGCCGCCTTGGCGGTCATGCAGAGCCCCCCGAGCAGCGATGGAACCACGTTGTCCGGATGGCCTTCGATATCGATGGCGAGCTCCAGAAGTTTCTCTTTGCTCAGGGGTTCCCCCACCAGGGCATTGGCACCCATGAGGCCGGCAACGATGGCGGTGGCGCTGCTGCCCAGGCCGCGGGCCGGAGGAACGGCGAGGCGCACCCTGGCTTCAAGGGCCACCGGTTCCAGTCCTGCAGCTTTCCAGACCCTCTGAGCCGCTCGGTACACCAGGTTTTCAGGGCCTCCCCTGAGGTGGCTGCCCTCCGTTCCTTCAATAATCAGTTCAAACCGCTCGCCACCGCCTTCGATGCGGCGCATTTCAAAGCGATTGTTCAGATCCAGAGCGGCTCCAAGACAGTCGAACCCCGGTCCGAGGTTGGCGGTGGTTGCAGGCACATCCACCACTACTTTCTGACCGATGCGCGGCTGCGCCATCCCTGTGCTTCTTCTTAAGCAAGTCTCCCACTTGACTCAGCCAGCATTCGGGCCCGGCAGGCGGCGCTGAACAGGCCCGCTTCCGGATCGATCACCGCGGTCACCGCCAGGTCGCTGATGAACGGTTTGAACCGTCCCTTGGCCCGCATCGGTTCCAGAAACGTGTCGGATCGAAGCCCATCAATCTGTTTGGCAGCTGTTCCACCTCCGATCCACAATCCGCCGGTGCACAGTTCCTGCAGTGCCAGGTCCCCCGCGGCTGCGCCGTAGGCCGCGAGCCAGATGTCCAGGGCCTGCTGCATCAGTGGATCACCCATCGCCGCTGACTGGGAGACCAGGGCGGGCAGGTCCCCCATCTGGTGTTCTCTCCAGTCCCGGGCAGCGCCTTTAAGGGGGTGGGCTGCGGCCTCGGGTTTCTGCAGCAACCAGTTGGCGATATGCCCCAGCCCCGTACCACTGACGATCCGTTCAATCGAGAGGCGATCCACCTGCAGATCCCCTTTCAGCCAGCAGGCCAGCTCCCATTCCCGCTCGTCACGGGGGGCGAATTCACGGTGTCCCCCCTCGCTGGCAAGAGCCTGCAGGCCTTCGCTGGTTGTCTGGCCCCGGGCCATTCCCAGGCCTGTTCCCGCTCCGAGAATCGCAAGCGGCCCGTCGTCGCGCACACCGGCCTGCAGCACCACCTGCTGCTCATCATTCAGGTGCGGCAGGCCGTAGATGAGCACGCCGAAATCGTTCACCAGCTCCAGCTGTTCGATGCCTGCCGCAAGGGCCAGGTTCTGCTCGTCCAGCTGCCAGGGAAGGTTGGTGATCCGGGCTGTTCGGTTGCGGACAGGCCCTGCCACCGCGATGCAGCCATGGGTGGGGGCGCCGACCGCATCAGGACGTTCCCTCAGGAAGCTCTCCAGCATCGGTTCGAGCGACGGCCACTCGGAGGAGATAAACCTTTGCTTGTGTTGCTGGCGCAGCCCATCCGTTTCAAGGCTGTAGATGGCCAGCAGCGTTTTGGTTCCTCCCATGTCGCCGGCCAGCAGAGTCGGTTGAGCCATGGCGGACTGCGCAGACACCTGAGCTCAGGCTCGTTCAAACATCTGCATCAGGCAACGGACGGAGAGTCAGAAGAAATCCAGCGGCAGAGGTCCCCACGTCGTTGTCATCTGAGATTCATCCGCGCTGTGGCCGCTGATCAGAATCCCCTCCCCAAGGCCGTATTCGATGCGGGCATGGGCGTGTCCGCTCACCTGGTTGGCTTTCAGAAACACCGGCCCAGCCTGTTCCGGACGAGACAACAAGCGATGAGCAGGCCAATTCTGTTTTTTCTCCAGATTTCTCAGCGCGTTGACAGCCTCGTCTGCGGATTGCGCCATGATTCCGATGGTGAACCAGTCGCAACTTTTCATGCTGTTAACCAGTTCACTCATCATATTTTCGCGATCTGAATGATTGATTTCAGGTGAAGTCCTGAGTTTATCGAGATCGCTCAGCTTCAATTTTTCACCTCAGCAGGTGCATTGAACGACGTTCTTTCCTTGTTCGCTGTCACGCATTGATTCAGAAATACGTCCACAGGCATTTCACACTGGCTTTTATTCCGCGTGTTTCGAACATTCACCGTTCCAGACCCTGCCTCTTTTGAACCGATCACCACAAGGATCGGGACACGATCTTTTTCGCCGTTGCGAATCAACTTTCCAAGGCGTTCACCTGACGAGTCGATCGTTGAACTGATATCAGCCTGAACCAGTTGCCGGTTCAGGTTTTCAGCGAACGGTCTCGTTTCATCACTCACCGGCAGAATACGCACCTGCTCCGGAGCAATCCAGAACGGGAATTCACCGGCATAGTTTTCAATCAAAATGCCAATGAATCGTTCAAAACTTCCCAGAATTGCTCTGTGCAGCATCACGGGTGTATGCCGATAGCCATCTTCTCCGATGTAGGTGGCACCCAGGCGGTCCGGCATGGAGAAATCAACCTGAATGGTTCCGCACTGCCAGATTCTTCCCAGACAGTCTTCAAGTGAAAATTCAATTTTCGGGCCATAGAAAGCGCCTTCACCAGGTAGAAGTTCCCAGTCGAGCTCTTTGGCGTCCAGTGCGTCAGCCAGGGATTTTTCCGATTTGTCCCAGATCTCTTCACTGCCGACACGCTTTTCAGGCCTGGTGGAAAGTTTGATGAGGATATTTTCGAAACCAAATGTTTTATAAACATTGAAAACCAGGTCGATAAACTCAAGAACCTCTGATTGGATCTGACTCTCCGAGCAGAAGATATGTGCGTCATCCTGGATGAAGTTTCGAACCCGCATGAGGCCATGCAGAGTTCCGGATGGTTCATTGCGATGGCATGATCCAAACTCGGCAAGTCGTATCGGCAGGTCTTTATAGCTTCGCAACCCCTGATTGAATATCTGCACATGGCAGGGGCAATTCATCGGTTTAACGGCGTAATCCCGGTTTTCCGATGACGTGGTGAACATTCCCTCTTTAAACTTGTCCCAATGGCCTGATTTTTCCCAAAGGGTTCGGTCGACAATCTGAGGAGTACGTATTTCTTCGTAACCGGACTGGCCTAGTTTTTCACGAATGAAATTCTGAAGTTTCAGGTATACAGCCCAACCCTGAGGGTGCCAGAACACCATCCCCGGTGCGTTTTCCTGGATATGAAACAGCGAAAGTTTTTTGCCGAGCTTTCTGTGATCTCTTTTTTCGGCTTCTTCCAGTTGTTTGATATGACTCTTCAGATCCTTGGATGTGGTCCAGGCTGTTCCGTAAATGCGTTGAAGCATCTCATTGTCGGAATCACCACGCCAATAAGCACCTGAGACCTTGGTTAGTTTGAAGTGACGCAGGTGACAAGTGTTGGGAACGTGAGGCCCGCGACACATGTCTGTGTATTCCTCATGGTGATAAAGCTTGATGGTTTCATTCTCAGGTATTTCTTTGATAATTTCTAATTTGTAGGGCTCATCTCTCTCGGAAAAAGTGTTAATTGCTTTTTCTTTTGTGACTATTTCCACGTCGACAGCATAATCTTTTGCCACCAATTCTTTCATTCTGGCCTCTATTTTGCTGAGGTCATCTGGGGTGAATGTTTTTTCATATTTGATGTCGTAGTAAAAACCATCCTTGATCACCGGTCCGATGGCCATCTGCGCATCGGGATAAAGCTGCTTGATGGCATGACCCAGCAGGTGTGCAAACGAATGTCGAATCGTGTGCAGGCCTATTTCGTCCTTGGACGTTATTAGTTTGAGCTCGCAGTCTTCGTTCAGCTCGATCGCAAGGTCGAGGGATTCACCATCAACAACTCCAGCAATTGCTGCCTTGGCAAGGCCAGGACCGATGGAAGAAGCCACTTCAGCAATTGTCACCTTCCCGTCAAAACTCTTGACGGTTCCATCGGGAAGTGTGATCGCAGGCATGCAGTGATCCTTGTGGACAAGACTTGGAGACCTCGCCGGGTTTGGCTGGTCTGCGGCATCCTATTGCGGGACCTCCTCTTGCCATGTCAAAGGATTTGACTGACCCCTCCGCCGATGCCGAAGCAGGGGAAATTCTGGAGTCATTGCTCGAATCTCTTCTGACAGATTTCGAGTACTGGTTCTCAAGAGGGTATGAGTTAATCGAGCAATGTTCCGATGAAATTCTGAGCGTCGAGGAGCGTCAGGATTTATCCGGACGTCTGGAGGAAGGTCTGCAGGCTGTGAAAGCCGCCAGGGCTCTGACCCGCGCTGCTGGTCAGCCCGTTGCAGTGTCGATGAAAGCCATGGCCCCCTGGCACGGGTTGGTCACCGAGATCTGGGGGCTCTCGGCCAGGGTCGGACGGGCGAAGTCCTGATCGTCAGGCGTCGAGCTGGCGGCGCAGCTGGGACAGGTTGGCGCTGTAGAAGCGCGCCAGATCCTGGTGGCTCTTCACCGGCTGGCCGTAGGCGCTGCGTCCGGACCAGGTTGGAAATGATGCCCATTCGGGGGCCAGGCGGGCCATCGCCGCAGGCGTCAGTCCGCGTCGGTCGATCTCCTGCAGGGCTCCACGCCGCTCAACCAGGTGCAGAGCTGCCTGATCCTGTTCGGCGGGTTCAAAGCTGTCGAGATCGAGCTCGCTGGCCACGCCTTTCCAGGTCTTGGGCAGGAACTGGTAGGCGCCCGCGGCCGCACTGGTGTATCGGCGTACCACGACGGTTTCGGGATGGCGGGAGAGGTCCTTGAAGAGACCACCGCCGTAAAGCACCTGATATCCCTTGTCCTCACCGTTGGACCAGGTGCCTTCCGCGTAGCGGATGGTGTTGAGCAGGGCTCGACGTTCAGGGGTCACCGCGTAGGGCGCGTCCTCTCCGTCGCGGGGGAGCAGCGTGAGGCTGAGGGGAATATCGATGGCAGCCCTTCTGTATGCCGGGCTGGTCGGCATGGCCAGAGGTTCCGCTCCCGAGCACAGCATCACTCCCGCTGCCAGGGCGCCTGCGGTGAGCAAGCGGGTTGGCTGAGTGTTGTTGAGACGGGGGAACCGAAGCACACAGGCCTTTCGAAGAAATCACACACTGATGGGCCAACCCGTCAGGCGGCCAGGGAGCCAGAGGTTGGGTTGACAGTCGCTTGGCGATGTGCATTGACCCTGGTCAAGGGCTTCAGGCGTGCATGCTCAGAGGTCGGAGCGATTGTCAATGGAATTTGTGCCGAACGTTTGATTAGTCGAACTGATCAGCGCTCGCTGCGGTGATTAGCTGCGCTTGGCAAATCCCAGGGCGTCGCGAACCCGTTCCAGCGTTGCGTTGGCAACGGTTTCGGCCTTCTGCTGCCCGTCTGCAAGCACCTGATCCAGTTCGGACCGGTCGGCCATCAGTTCACGATGCCGGGCCTGAATCGGTTCCAGCGCCGCCACGGTGGCTTCCGCCAGCAGGGGTTTGAACTGTCCCCAGCCCATTTCGGCGCATTCGGCGGCTGCCGCCTCCCTGCCACGGCCGCTGAGAATGGCGTAGAGGCCGAGGAGGTTGTCGGTTTCAGGTCGTTCCGGATTGCCGAATTCCAGGCCGCGCTCGGGATCGGTCTTGGCCCGTTTGATCTTTTTGGTGATCAGTTCAGGCGGGTCCAGCAGGGTGATTCGGCTCCCTTCATTCGGGTCGCTCTTGCTCATCTTGCTGCGGCCGTCCGTGAGGCTCATCACCCGGGCCCCCTCCTTGAGAATCAACGGCTTGGGGATCTTGAGGACCGGATCGTCCTTGGCTCCGAACCGGGCGTTCACCCGCTGCTGTGCGATGTCGCGCGCCAGCTCCAGGTGTTGCTTCTGGTCCTCGCCCACGGGAACCAGGTCAGCGTCATACAGAAGGATGTCCGCAGCCATCAGCACTGGATAGTCCAGCAGGCCCACCGAGACGTTGTCGCCGTGCTTCACGGCCTTCTCCTTGAACTGAATCATGCGTTCCAGCCAGTTCAGAGGCGTGACGCAGTTCAGCAGCCATCCCAGTTCGCTGTGGGCCGAGACCTGGCTCTGGATGAAGATCGAGGATCGCTGCGGGTCCATGCCGCAGGCCAGATAGAGGGCGGCCGTGGTGAGGGTGTCCTGCGCCAGCCGCTGCGGATCATGCGGAACGGTGATGGCATGCAGATCCACCACACACACAAAGGTGTCGTGGGATTCCTGCAGGTCCACCCAGTTGCGGATCGCTCCAAGCCAATTGCCGAGGTGCAGCGCGCCGGTCGGCTGCACCCCGGAGAGAACCCTCGGCCGTCCCATGGATCAGGCCTCGGATTCGCTGGTCTTGTCGTCGGTTGTTTCTGCTGTTGCTTCTGCTTCTGCAGGTGCTTCAGCTTCAGCTTCAACTTCGGGCTCGGGACTCGGCTCCGGTTCGGGTCTGGAGGGCCGTGCGAACGGATCAGGCCTGGACCCTCGTCCCCCCTGCCGGTCGTCATCGAAACGACGGCCACGGCCACCACCATCACGGCCACCACCATCGCGGCGACCCCGTGGTGCCTGGTTGCGTTGCTGCTCGATCAGTTCGCTCAGCTGCCCGTCTTCCAGCATCTGTCCCAGGGAGCGCACGGCGAAACCGAGCACGGCCACCGTTGAACGCAGATTGAAGGCTTCCTGAAGAGCCCGGGCGGAACGCATTTCGTTGTCGCTGAGACGGATGCGGAAGCCGCCGCCTTCGCGGTTGCCGCCACCACGACCGCCGCGTCCGCGACCACCATCTCCACGGCCGCCTTCACCGCGGCCTCCGCCGTCCTGTGTCCCCTGCTGCTGAGGATCGCCGTAGGAATCAGTCATGGCCCATGGCCTGGAATCAGCGGCAAGTGTGACGCATCAACGGTGTGTTGATCGACAGCCAGTGCAGCTGGTGACCTGTCTCCGATCCGCTCCTGGGCAGAACGAGCATCGGAATACGGGGGCGACCGGTCTCGAAGGAGCGCCGATAACGGTTCACCAGCTCCAGGTAGTGACGGGTTGTCCAGGTTGTTCCCGACTCGTCCTGGCTGTCCCAGAACCGTTGCAGCGCCTGCCGGCAGCTGTCCATGCCGAATTCCTGCCAGCAGGCCTGCTCAGCCTCGATCTCCGTCATGCCGTTCACCCGCAGACGGCGGTAGTGCACCAGTTCCGGCGCTTCACCGCGGGGGTCGGGCGGCAGCCAGCGGTGCAGCTGATCAAGGCTGATGGATTCCAGCCTGAGCCAGCAGCGCTGGCGGATCAGCACGGGGAGGTTCCACGACCATGTGCCACTCATCTCCAGGGAACCCAGCAGGTCCTGCAGCCCAAGGCGCTGACGGGTGGTGAGGCCGTCGAGAGGATCAAACCCGTCCTTCATGTGGAACAGTTTCGAAGATCTTGCGTCGTTCCTGCGTCTCCTCGTTGTAGATGCGGCGTTGTTGGTGAGGTGGCGAGGTCAACGGGCTGACCGCATCAACTGGTTGAAGGCTTTCGTCTG
>CAJWZW010000009.1 GCA_913050565.1 uncultured Synechococcus sp. | reverse complement strand
GTTGTGGGGCCGTAGGTCTCGGCGTAGGCCTGGCGGGAAATGCGGTAGGGCATGGGTCAGGCGTCGAGAGGTCCGTTGATCCGACCGTTGAAGCCCACAACCCGACGGGCTCCGGCAAAGGGAATCAGATTCACATCGCGGCTGTCGCCGGGTTCGAAGCGGATGGCTGTTCCAGCGGGAATGTCGAGCCGCTGGCCCCTGGCGGCAGTGCGGTCGAACTGCAGTGCCGCGTTGGCTTCGGCGAAGTGGAAATGGGAGCCCACCTGGATGGGCCGGTCGCCGCTGTTGGCGACATGGATGCTGGTGACAGGTCGACCGGCGTTGAGCTCGATCGTGCCGGGTTCGGGCATCAGTTCGCCGGGAATCAGGGGTGCCATGGGTGTGGCCTCAGCGGATGGGGTCGTGCAGGGTCACAAGCTTGGTGCCGTCGGGGAAGACCGCTTCGATCTGCACCTCCTGCACCAGCTCCGGAATGCCTTCCATCACCTGACTGCGTTGCAACCAGGTGGTGCCCTCCTGCATCAGTTCAGCCACGCTCTTGCCGTCGCGGGCGCCCTCCAGCACCAGAAAGCTGAGCCATGCCACCGCCTCGGGGTGATTGAGCTTCAGACCTCGGTTCAGCCGTCGTTCCGCGAGCAGCGCGGCGGTCACGATCAGGAGCTTGTCCTTTTCCTGGGGGCTGAGATGCATGGGGAAATGCAGTCGTTTTCAGTGTGTCGCCGTTGCGGCCGGGATTGGGTTCGTGGTGAACGTTTGTGTGCTCAGTGGGTCTTCCTGCAGGGGCCAGACCCTTGGAATGCTCGGCCTGCAGAGGGAGCGCAGCAACCGGGTCTGGGCCCAGATCCGACTGAACCAGAAGCGGGCATCGCGGCTGGAGTGGCCGACGTAGCGGGCGACCAGTCCCTGGTCGAGGCTGCCGCAGCGCATGGCTCCCTTCAGCCCCGATCGAGCGGCTCGCGCTTGTTGCAGAAGGTCATCCTGCTGTTGGGGGTTGATCGCCATGGGTGCTGCCCAGACCAGGGTCCCGAACACCGGAGCGCTGTTGAGGCCATGCAGGCTGTGGAGGCTGTCGGAGCCGACTTCCAGTCGATCCACAAATTCCCAGCGCGGTTGAGATGGTCCGCTGCGCTCAATGGTCAGCTCGGAACGCCACCGCCCACGATTCAGCTGTTCACCGGCTGCGGTTCGTCCCAGCCGCACGATCTCAGTGCTGAAAAACGAGGCGTTCTCCGGAAGGATCACGTTCACACGCTGTTCATAAAGCGCATCGGCGTACAGCACCAGTTCCTGCGGCACCCACTCCAGATCGCAGCGGTCGCTCAGCCTCGCCCTCACCTCCTGATGGGCCCAGCTGCCGGCGGGTTGTATTCGGCTGCGACCGATTGAGCCATACACCTTCTGTGCTGCGACGCTTGTGATCAGGCTGCGGGTGCCGCTGTGCAGCCTGAGGTCGATGCTGAGCTGGTCGCCGCCCACCAATCCACCGGCGGTGTGGAGCAGGGGCAGTTCGCAACGGCCGTTGTCTCCGGTTTCGGCCCGCATCAGTTTGAACGGCGCTGAGCATCCTCCCTGGTGCCGGCTGCGGCCGGAGGCGTCGCGGTTGAAGTGCAGCTGGCAGCGGCCGTGCCAGGGTTCAGCTCGTTGCATCGGCCCACGCTCGGTCCCCGTCACCTCAGGCTTGGTAGCAATGCACACCAAACCAGTCTCCACTGCTGGGCAGGCTTTCAACCTGAAAGCGGGAGAGATGGTGAGTGAAGCCGTGATCGTGCTGGAGCGGCATTGCGACGACGACGTCACCGCCGTTCATGGCGATGATGTGGTTCTGAGGCTGCAGCTGACGGCGGAACAGCGCATGGTGCTGCGGGGGCGTCGCCGCACGGATTGTGGTCGAGCGGTGCTCCTGCAGTTGCCGCGGGCTGGCGCCCTTTGCCCGGGTGATCGCTTAACCGATGCGGCCAGATCCGTTCAGGTGGAAGTGATCGCTGCGCCTGAGCCACTGATGCGCGTGGAGGCTGGGAGCCCATTGGAGCTGTTACAGGCGGCTTACCACCTCGGTAATCGCCATGTGGCGCTGGAAGTGCATGACCATGAACTTCTGCTGCCCCAGGATGCGGTGCTGGAAACGATGCTTCGGCAGAGAGGGCTGAGGCTGAGCCACTGCCGGCGTTCTTTTCTGCCGGAAGGTGGCGCTTACGGTCGCCATTCCCACCCGTGACGGCTCTCGCTCTGCTGCAGCTGGTGAGTCCGGCTCTGCCGGTTGGTGCCTTCAGTTACTCCGAAGGGCTGGAGGTGTTGATTCAGTCCGGCGACATCGGTGAGGAAGCACAGCTGCAGGCCTGGCTGGAAGGGGAGTTGAACAACGGGATGCTGCGACTCGAGGCTGCCGCGCTCCCTCATCTGAGAGCTGAGCTCAGCAACTGGCGGGCTGGTGAGGCTGCTGCGCAGCGGCGTCTGATCGATCTTGACGGGTGGCTTTCAGCCACACGCGAAGCAGCCGAAGTTCGCGCTCAGCAGCGTCAAATGGGCCAGTCGTTGCTGCTGTTGCTGGCTGATATGGGTCATCCGTTGCCGGAACGGATCGCCTTGAGCTGGCCGGCGGCCTGGGCGTCGGCATCTCTCGTGTTGAACGTCACTGTTCCGGAGATGGTGGAGGGATATCTCTATGGCTGGGTGGCCAATCAGCTCAGTGCTGCCGTGCGGCTTCTGCCGCTTGGCCCTACCCGTGCGCAGGTGCAGCAGCAGCGGTTGTTGCCGTTGATCGCCGAGCAGGCTGAGTTGCTGCAGAGCAGCGATCCTCGCTCGCTGTGGAGTGGTGGAGTGGGTGCCGCTCTGGCGCAACTCACCCATGCTGAGTTGTATTCACGCCTGTTTCGGAGCTGATGAGCAGCAAGCTGCGTCTGGGGGTGGCTGGTCCGGTGGGATCCGGCAAGACGGCGTTGGTGGAGGCTCTCTGCCGGAGGCTGCGTGATCAGCTTCAACTGGCGGTGGTCACCAACGACATCTACACCCAGGAGGATGCCCAGTTCCTGACGCGGGCTGGAGCCCTTGAGCCTGACCGCATCCGGGGTGTTGAAACCGGTGGCTGTCCCCACACCGCCATCCGTGAAGACTGCTCGATCAACCGGGCTGCGGTGGCGGAGCTTGAGGAGATGTTCCCCGGTTTGGATCTGGTTCTGGTGGAAAGCGGTGGTGACAACCTGGCCGCAAGCTTCAGTCCTGAACTGGTGGACCTCTGCATTTACGTGATCGATGTGGCTGCCGGGGACAAGATTCCTCGCAAAGGCGGACCCGGAATCACCCGCTCTGATCTCCTGGTCATCAACAAAACCGATCTGGCTCCTCTGGTTGGGGCCGACCTAGCGGTGATGGAACGGGACACGCAGCGCATGCGCGGTGAGCGCCCGTGGTGCTTCACCAACCTCCGCAGTGGTGATGGAGTTGAACAGGTGGCGACGTTTGTGTTGCAACAACTACCGAACAACTGAATCAACCGGCTGCTCCCCGGGTTTTGGTTCGATCAGATACAAAGCGATATCGACGTGCGTTCGTACTTTCCGGTCTCCGCTGCCATTAGGCGCGCCATTCATCCTTGTGGAGATCATGAGCACTTCTCTGTCCAAGCGTCTGTTCGTCGGCATGGCCGCGGCATCGATGGGTCTCGCCGTGACAGCGTGTGGCGGTGGTGACGACACCACGTCCAACGCCAGTTTCGATGAGACGGTCACCGTCGGCATCCTGCATTCGCTGACGGGCACCATGGCGATTTCGGAGTCCACTCTGGTGGACACCGAGAAGATGGCCATCGATGAGATCAACGCTGCCGGTGGCATCGAGGTTGACGGCAAGACATACAAGATCGATTACATCGTCGAGGACGGCGCCTCCGATTGGCCCACCTTTGCTGAGAAGTCCAAGAAGCTGATCGATCAGGATCAGGTTCCCGTTGTCTTTGGTGGCTGGACCTCCGCCAGCCGCAAGGCGATGCTGCCCGTTTATGAGTCGAAGAACGCCTTCCTCTACTACCCGATTCAGTACGAGGGTCAGGAGTGCTCCAACAACATCTTCTACACCGGTGCCACTCCGAATCAGCAGTCGGAGCCTGCCACCAAGTTCATGTATGAGAAGTCGCCTGCCGCTGGCAAGCCCTTCTTCCTCGTGGGTTCTGATTACGTCTTCCCACGCACCTCCAACACCATCACCAAGGAACAGCTGACATCCCTGGGTGGTGAAGTGGTTGGCGAGGACTACCTCCCCCTCGGCAACACCGAGGTGGCACCGATCATCGCCAAAATCAAGGAGGCCTTGCCTGATGGCGGCGTGATCATCAACACCCTGAATGGCGATCAGAACGTCGCGTTCTTCAAGCAGATCCAGGATGCCGGCATCACGCCTGATAACGGCTACTACGTGATGAGTTATTCCATCGCTGAGGAGGAGATCAGCACCATCGGTTCCGAGTTCCTGGAAGGTCACTACGGCGCCTGGAACTACATGATGTCGATCGATACTCCGGCATCCAAGAAGTTCGCTGCAGACTTCAAGGCGAAGTACGGCGAAGATCGTCAGGTCGCCGACCCGCAGGAGTCGGCTTACAACATGGTTTATCTCTGGAAGAAGGCTGTCGAGAAAGCCAACAGCTTTGACGACGACAAGGTTCGCGAAGCTCTCGTCGGCATCGAGTTCGATGCGCCCCAGGGTCCTGTGAAGGTGATGCCCAACCATCACCTCTCCCAGACCGTGCGCATCGGTCAGATCACCGCTGAAGGTCAGTTCGACATCCTTGAGTCCACAGACGGTCCGGTTGCACCGCAGGCCTGGAACCAGTTCGAGCCCAGTTCCAAAGGCTTTGCCTGTGACTGGACCGATGCCGCCAAAGGCGAGAAGTACAAGCTCTGATTCCCGGATCACAGCCTGATCGCCTTTCAGGGAGGGGCCCCATGACGGGCTCCTCCCTTCGTCGTTTCACTGAACGCTTCGTTTCAGACTTCCGTGCAACTGCTTCTTGAAAGCCTGTTCAACGGTGTGGCCATCGGCTCCGTTCTGCTGATGGCCGCTCTCGGACTGGCCATTGTGTTTGGTCTGATGGGTGTGATCAATCTCGCCCATGGCGAGCTGATCATGCTCGGGGCCTACACCACCTATGTGGTGCAGCTGATCTTCAAACTGCCAGCGCTACAGCCCGTCTACAACACCTACGTGCTGGTTGCGATACCCCTCGCTTTCATCGTGAGCGGGGTGGTGGGCGTGCTGCTGGAACGCACTGTGATTCGGCGGCTGTATGGCAATCCACTGGAAACACTCCTGGCCACCTGGGGTGTCAGCCTGATTCTTCAGCAGTTCGTGCGCAGTGTTCCGCTCGCCCATGCGGCTGGTCTCATGCTCACCCTGGTGCTCGGCTTCGGGCTGCCTCTGCTGTTGCCTCAGAAACTTCTGGCAGGCCCGCGACGTCGACTGATGTGTGCTGGCTCCTGGGCGGTCTCCGCTCTGGGAGGTGTTCTTCTCGCCGGTGGTCTTGCGGCTCAGATCAGTCGCATCGCCCGTGCAACGTCACGCAATGTCGACGTCACCGCTCCGAAATGGATGCGAGGCGGTATCGACTATTTCGACATCACCTTTCCGGTACCGCGTCTTGTGATCATCGTGATCACGGTCGTTGCCGTTGTCGGTGTGACCTGGTTTCTGAATCGCAGCGTCTGGGGCATGCGTATCCGAGCCGTGACTCAGAACCGCTCGATGAGTGACTGTCTCGGTATTCCGACTGAAACCGTGGATGTTCTCACCTTCGGTATCGGGTCCGGCCTGGCTGGTGTGGCGGGTGTAGCCGTTTCCTTGCTGGGATCCGTTGGCCCCAATGTCGGTGGCTCCTACATCGTTGGCTGTTTCATGGTGGTGGTGCTCGGGGGTGTCGGGAATCTGCTCGGCACTGTTCTGGCCTCCTTCGCCATCGGTCTGCTCACCGACCTGATTGGTGCCGGTCGTCTGCTCACGGTGTGGCCCGACATGCCGACGCCTCTGGCGGACGTGGTGAATTTCTTCGCCACCACGAGCATGGCGCAGGTGATGGTGTTTGCCCTGATCGTGGTGTTTCTGCAATTCCGTCCTGCGGGACTTTTCCCGCAGAAGGGACGCATGGTGGAGGCCTGAATCGATGTTGCAGGTTCTTCAACAGCGTCGCTGGCCCCTTGTTCTCTTCTGGGTGCTGATCGTTGCGGCGGTTGTGGCAGCCCCCGCTGTGCTGCCGGTGTTCCGTCTCAATCTGCTCGGGCGCTTTCTCGCGTTGGCGATCGTGGCTCTCGGCATCGATCTGATCTGGGGTTTCACCGGTCTGCTCAGTCTTGGGCAGGGCATTTTTTTCGCCCTTGGTGGTTACGCCATCGCGATGTATCTGCAGATGAACAGTTCAGCCGATCTTCCCAACGGCATCCCTGAATTCTTCGGTCTCTACGGGGTTGATCAGCTGCCTGGTTTCTGGGAGCCGTTCCATTCACCCGTGTTCACCCTGATCGCCATCTGGTTGATACCGGCTGTGCTGGCAGCTGTTCTCGGCAATCTGGTTTTCCGCAATCGGATCAAGGGGGTCTATTTCTCGATCCTCACCCAGGCGGCCCTGCTTGTCTTCTTCAACTTCTTCAACGGCCAGCAAAAACTGATCAACGGAACCAACGGTCTTAAAACCGATGTGACCCAGCTGTTCGGTCAGCTGGTGGGGTCTCCGGAGATGCAGCGCGTCTTTTTCTGGTTGACCGCGGTTGTGGTGATCCTGGCCTGGCTGTTCCTGCGCTGGGTGGTGCGCGGTCGTTTCGGCGATGTGCTGATCGCCATACGGGATGACGAGCCGCGACTTCGCTTTGCCGGTTACAACCCCACCTTGTTCAAAACCATCGTGTTCGCAATTGCCGGTGGTCTTGCCGGTATCGGCGGTGCTTTGTACACGGTGCAGTCGGGCATCGTGTCACCCCAGTTCATGACCGTTCCCTTCTCAATCGAGATGGTGATCTGGGTTGCGGTTGGTGGTCGCGGCACCCTCGTCGGGGCCATCCTCGGCGCGGTGTTGATCAACTACGCCAAGAGTCTGGTGAGTGAGGCCATGCCTCAGAGCTGGCTGTTCATCCAGGGCGGATTGTTCATTCTTGTGGTCACCGCTCTGCCGGAGGGCGTGATCGGCTGGTTCCGTGGGGAAGGTCCGGGTAACTGGCTGAACCGTCTTGGGATCGCTCGTCGAAGCACGACCTATCCGCGTCTCGACCGTGAAGGTCAGGAAGAGGTGCAGCCATGACCCAGCCGTTGTTGGAGTTGCGTCAGATCACCGTCAGCTTCGACGGTTTCCTGGCTCTTAGCGATCTCAATCTCAGCCTTCAACCGGGTGAACTTCGGGCCGTGATCGGTCCCAATGGCGCCGGCAAGACAACCTTTCTGGATGTCATCACCGGCAAGACGGTTCCAACGGGCGGAGATGTGGTGTTCAAGGGTCGTTCCCTGATCGGGACGCGCGAACACCGCATTGCCCGTCTGGGGGTCGGCCGCAAGTTCCAGAGTCCACGGGTGTTCGAGAAGCTCAGTGTTCAGCAGAATCTCGCTCTGGCGGTCAGCCAGCCGAAGCAGCCCTGGTCGCTGTTGCTGGGTGGTCTCAGTGGGGAGCAGCGCGACCGGGTTCATCAGTTGATGAGCATCGTCAATCTGCAGAACCGGTGTGACTGGTTTGCCGGAGCTCTGTCCCATGGCCAGAAGCAGTGGCTCGAGATCGCCATGCTTGTGGGGCAGAACCCTGATCTTCTGCTGGTGGACGAGCCGGTGGCGGGGCTCACCGACGAGGAGACCGACCTCACAGCGGACTTGCTCAAGTCGCTGGCGGGAGATCACACCGTGCTCGTCATCGAGCACGACATGGAGTTCATTCGCCGTCTGGACAGCTCGGTGACCGTGCTGCACCAGGGCCATGTGTTGTGCGAAGGGACCATGGATCAGGTGCAGGCTGATCCGCGGGTGATTGAGGTTTATCTCGGCACCACCGAGGAGGACAACGGATGACCTATCTGCTCGAGATCAGTGGCCTGAACACCTACTACGGCGAGAGTCATATTCTTCGAGATGTCGACCTGAGCGTGAAGGCCGGTGAGATGGTCTGCCTGATCGGTCGCAACGGCGTGGGCAAGACCACGCTGCTCAAGTCGCTCATCGGGCTGCTTCGTCCGCGATCCGGCGAGATCCTGTTTGAAGGTTGTGGAGTGAACCGTCAGGCACCGCATCAGCGGGCACGTGCGGGGATTGCCTATGTGCCCCAGGGGCGGGAAATCATTCCGCAGCTCACCGTGGAGGAGAACCTGATGCTGGGGAGGGAGGCGTTGCCGGGTGGTCTGGCCCGTAACCGCAGCATTGATCCGATTGTTTACGACCTTTTTCCGATCCTGAGGGAGTTTCTGTCCCGCAAAGGGGGTGATCTCAGCGGCGGTCAGCAGCAGCAGCTTGCGATCGCCCGGGCTCTTCTTGGCAGGCCCAAGCTGCTTTTGCTCGATGAACCCACCGAAGGTATTCAGCCCAACATCGTGCAGGACATTGAAGCTGCCGTTCGGCGCATCATTGCCGAAACCGGTATTGGAGTTCTGCTGGTGGAACAGCACCTGCATTTCGTCCGCCAGGCAGATCGCTACTACGCAATGCAGCGGGGTGGAATCGTGGCAAGCGGGCCGACAGCCGACCTCAGCCAGACAGTGGTGGATCAGTTTCTCAGCGTCTGATCCCCCAACGGTTCAGCAGGCCCAGAGAGATTCCGTCGTGTTCTCGTCCTTTTCGGTGGAGTAGTCGCTGACATCGGCGCGAAGATGCAACATCTGGCCGGTCACCGACATCTTCCAGATTTCCAGTCGCGCTTCGGCCGGTGCCTCAAACCAGAAGACTTCGGCGGGCATCACAACCTTCTCTCGATAAAAACGGTGTTCTCCGATGCATTTCAGAATCACCATGCGATTGCTGTCATTGCGATAAATGCACTCGATCACGATTTGCAGATCCAAGTCTTGACAATGTCGCGTTGATGAGTTGTCGCAAATGTCTGATTGGTGACGAAAATGTGGTCCCTTTAGATTTCGTACAGATCTCCTGATACCGAACTTTCGTCTTCTGTAACGGCCTGAACATTGACAGAGAAGCTGTTTATTCCGCTTCAGGTTTTCTGATGATGTTGCTCGGCCATATGGGATCAAATCGATTCGCCGTTATCAAGAATTTGGCGCTGAACCGTTGCCGCTGAAGTGCACTCAGGCCGCCATTCCCTGTGATGTTGCCTGTGGTTTGTGATTTGGTCGGCGCAGGGATTGCGGCGATTTTCGTGCTCTCCATCCTGAGCGATCGGCCTGCCCAGCGGCACTCAGATCTGCCTGCAATGAGGGATTGCAGCTGTTCAGTCGTGACCAGCTCGGGAGTTGATGTGCAATCGGTGAGGTCATCAGCTGAGCCAGTCCCGGGCGCAGCAGGCCCGCAAAGCTCTGCACAGCCAGTTCCTCGCCATGACGGTCGTAGGGGAGACGATTGATGGCGGAGTCGAGGCCGAACTGGCGGACGCGGTCTTCGCCCACCCGGCGGTAAAGCACCTCGAGTGTGGGCAACTGGTCCATCGACACAACGGCTCCTTCATGCTCCATCAGTCCCCGCAGAACGGTGCCGAAGATTTCACCTGCCATTCGCTGCAGCCCTTCGCCCGGCGTTGACCCCAGCCCTTTGTGCTTGTGATCAAACAGGCCCAGATCCACCTGGGCGATTCTGCTCAGGGCAACGTGGCGATACACCTCGGATAACAGACCGACCTCCAGACCCCAGTCCGATGGAATGCGCAGATTCATCGCCAGATCGCTGGTGAAGGCGAATTCACCCGCCAGCGGGTAGCGAAACCCCTGGAGATAGCGCAGATAGGGCAATGGACCGAAGATCTCCTCCAGGCTGGCCAGAAGCGGGCCGACAAACAGACGGGTGGCACGTCCCTGCAGGGCCTGCGTTTCCAGAGAGAGTCGGCTGTAGAACGCCTTGACGTAGGCAATGCCGTGGGATGGGTCCAGCAGTGGACGCAACATCCGCTCGGGGTAGGCCGATCCGAAGGTGCGGATGTCGGCATCGAACAGGCCCACGACCTCAGCGTCCTGACAGGCAACGCCGAGCCCCTGCCAGACAGCCCAGCCTTTGCCTGGTGGGCCGGTGACGTCCAGGCCCAGATTCACCATGGACCCCAGAAGCTCCTGCACTGCTGGCCCGTTGGTCCAGTGCACCTGCACCGGAAAAGGCATCTTTGAGAAGAACGTTTCGGCATCCCGTACGTCCTCGGCACGATCAGCGGCCAGGGCGATCACCAGACGATTGAGTCCCTTCAGGGAAGCCAGGGTGTCGCGGATCAGCCCCAGGGCCGGACGGCTGAATTCCTCCATCAGACAGGGGATCAGCAGGGTTGTGGGCCTCTGGCCGAGCTCTTTGTTAAAGGCAATGGCGTCGAGGTTGCCAAGGCTGTAGTCATGAACCGTGGTGATCAGGCCTTGCTGAAAATCCATGCGGTGTTCAATGCGACAACAGGAGCAGAGGACCTGACCGATACCAGTGGCATGCTCAGGAGGAACGTTGTGCAGCACCAGCGCGAAGAGTCGCTGCAGGCCCTGCTTCGTGATCTCTACCCCGATGATTCTTCCGAGGTTGTCGAAAACCTGTCGTCGCAATTGCTGCAGATTCTGAGTGGTCTGTCAGGAATCAAGGATTCAAGTGACGCCCCATGTCGATGGCAGGCCGGCGATGCCGTGCTGATCTCCTACGCCGACACAGTCATCCAGTCGGGCCGGCCGGGGTTGGTCAGCCTGACCCGCCTGGTGAACGGGTTTTTTGATGTGTTTTCACCCGTTGTGCATGTTCTCCCTTTCCTGGCATCCACCAGCGACGGTGGTTTTGCGGTGGCGAGTCACGACCGTCTGGAATCGCGCCATGGCGATTGGAGTGATCTGGCGGCGTTGTCGGATGGACGGCGGCTGATGGCGGATCTGGTGCTCAACCATGTTTCAGCGTCCCATCCCTGGGTGCGCCAGTTTCTGAGCGATGCCGAGCCGGGTCGTGATTGTGTGCTCGAGGCGTCCCCTGATGACTGCTGGTGCGATGTGGTGCGGCCGCGCAGTTCGTCTCTGTTCACTCGGCTCCAGGGCCCTGCTGGGACTCGTGAGGTGTGGACCACATTCGGTCCCGATCAGGTGGATCTCAACTGGCGGAGTCCTGCAGTGCTGCTGGGATTCACCAGGTTGCTGGAGCGGATGGTGCGCCATGGGGTGCGTTGGCTGCGCCTCGACGCGGTGGGCTTCGTCTGGAAAAGCCCCGGCACGAGCTGCATTCACCTGCCCCAGGCGCATCGGATCGTGACGCTGCTGCGCCTGCTGCTGGATCAGGCCTGTGCCGATGGGGTGGTGGTGACCGAGACCAATGTTCCGGAGCAGGAAAATCTGTCGTACTTACAAAGCGGAAGCGAGGCTCACCTCGCCTACAACTTTCCCTTGCCTCCACTGCTGCTGGAGGCGGTGATCGGCGGTCGGGCTGATCTGCTCAATGCCTGGCTGAACCGCTGGCCGCAGCTGCCTGAGCAAACCGGTCTGCTCAACTTCACCGCCAGTCATGACGGTGTGGGACTGCGGCCGCTGGAGGGACTGATGTCGGACAAGCGTCTGCTGCAGCTGTTGATCAGCTGTGAGCAACGCGGAGGCCTGGTCAGCCATCGGCGACTCAGCAGCGGTGTGGAGGTGCCCTATGAGATCAACATCAGTTGGTGGAGCGCGATGGCCGATGGCGGCATTGATCCGGCACATCTCCAGTTGCAGCGGTTTGTGCTGACACAGCTGCTGGTGATGGCCCTGCCCGGGGTGCCTGCTTTTTACCTGCCTGCACTGCTGGCGGAGCCGAACGACCTTGGCCGTTTCCGCCGCACCGGTCAGCGTCGCGATCTCAATCGCCCTCAGTTCAAGCTGCAGGCGGTGGAGCGCCGACTGGAGGATCCCGACAGTGAGGCTTCCGCCGTGGTTACCGCTTTGCGTCGCGCTCTGCAGGTGCGTCGACAGCAGCCGGCCCTCCACCCTGATGCGGATCTGCAGCTGCTGAGTGACGGCAGGGCAGATCTGGTCATCCTGCGCCGTTCTCATCGGGGGAAGGTGTTGGTTGCCGTGCACAACATCACGGGGTCACGACTCACCCTGGATCGGCGCGGGCTGGAGGGATGTAGCGAGGGGGATTGGTCCGATTGTCTCAGCGGACGGTCTGCGCATCTGCCTCCCCGCATTCAGTTGGAGCCTTACGCGGTGCATTGGTTGATTCAGCGATGACCGGTCCGGTGTGGTGGGTGGTGACCGATCTCGATGGAACCCTGATGGACCATCGCTACGACTGGTCACCAGCGGCCGATGTGCTTCGCGACCTGCGTCGGCGGGAGATTCCCGTGATTCCCTGCACCAGCAAGACCGCGGAGGAGGTGGAGCGATTTCGCGCTGAGGTTGGTCTGCGGGATCCCTACATCGTCGAAAACGGCGGGGCGATTCATGGTGAAACACCTTCCATCGGTTCCTGGCAGCAGGCTTTGGGGCCCACCTGGGCTGAGCTCAAACCGCAGCTCCAGCATTTGGCCGCTGATCTCGGAGAGCCGCTGAGGGCGTTGGATGACCTCACTGCAGCCGAGGGGGATCAGCTGCTGGGACTCTCGGGTGAGAGTCTGCTTCAGGCCCAGCGCCGCTGTTGCAGCGTCCCGTTCGTGCCGCCGTCGACGACTCTTCGGCCACGGCTCCGGCAGCTCGCTGCTGAGCGTGGGTTGGCGATCGTGCAGGGCAATCGGATGGCACACCTTCTTGGGGCTGGGGTCAGCAAGGGACGGGCTCTGAAGGTTCTCAAGCAACGTCTGGGGGTTGCCCAGGTGCGGGTGCTGGGTCTTGGTGATTCCCCGAATGATCTGCCTCTGCTGGAAGCGGCGGATGTTGCTGTTGTGGTGCCGGGGCCTGAGGGACCTCATCCGGCCTTGCTGGAGGGAGTGCAGAGCGGTCGATTTCAGTTGGCAGCGTTTCCCCATGCCCAGGGCTGGGCCGACGCCGTTCAGCGCAACATCCTGGATGTTTAGCGCAATTTCGTGTAGGTATAGTTTCTAAATTGTATAGATATCGTGCTAACTCAGCAGGTTTGTCCAGATCTGTCGAGCGGTGGTCTCCTCGATGGGCGACAGTTCAACGCCATCCACCGACTGGATCGGGCGACAGCTGAGGCTGTTGATCAGCAGCGCTTGATCCCCTTCCAGCAGGTCTTCGCCAAGATCGTCTTCCCGCGCCAATCCGCTGGCGAGGCAGCAGGCTCGCATCACTCCTGGTAGGCAGCCGCTCTCCAGAGGCGGTGTCAGCCAGGTGCCGTGACGTCGCACCAACAGATTGGCAACAGTTCCGCAGCAGAGCCGTCCGGCGGTGTTCCGAAGCAGAGCCTCGTCTGCTCCCCGTTGTCGTGCTTCCCTGCGAGCCAGAATCGACTGACCATAGGCAAAGCTTTTGCAACGGCTCAGGCTGCTGGAGGCATTGCGTTGTTCCAGCCTGCTGATCACAGTCTTCACTGCGCTGAACAGCGGTTGAGCCGGTGCCAACGTCAACCAGAAGCGTTCCCTGGTCGTTGCAGGTGGATCGATGCCTCGTTCAGCACCGCCACGGCTCCAGTTCAGTCGCAGCACGGCATCAACGCTGGCCGTCCCGCTTCGCTGGATCGCCTCGGTGAGCAAGGGTTGCAGCCGGGAGTGATCCGGCGGTGTGCCCAGGCCCAGGAGTTCCGCGCCGGCCCGCCAGCGCTGCAGGTGCTCCTCCAGAAGAACCGGTGTTCCTCGGCGCAGCAACACTGTCTCAAACAGACCGTCCGCCAGCTGCAGGCCGCGGTCGTTGAGCGGCAGTGCGAGGTTCTCGGGTGTTCCCCACTCCCCATCGATCCAGGCGATGGCTGTTGTCATGTGGCTGTTCTCATGACGGTGCTGTTGTCATGTCAGGGCTTCGAGCAGTGGTTGCAGTTTCCACATCAGCTCCTCAGCTTCGCTGTGAGGGTCCGAGTCCGCGACGATGCCGCAGCCGGCATGGGCCCTGAGCTGCTCACCCTGTCGCATCAGAGAACGGATCAGGATGTTGCTGTCCAGACTGCCGTCCCAATCGATCCGGATCAGCGAACCGCAGTAAGGACCACGGCTGGTGGGCTCCAGGTCATGCAGTCGCTGGCAGGCGCGGAGCTTCGGTGCGCCGCTGATGGAGCCTCCAGGCCAACACGCTTCGAGCAGATCCACCCAGGTCAGCCCGTCGTTGAGTTGCCCTTCCACCACTGAAGTGAGGTGATGCACCGAGGCATAGCTCTCAAGGCCGACGAGCTGCGGCACCTGAATCGATCCGGGTCGGCAAACCCGGCCGATGTCATTGCGCAGCAGATCCACGATCATCACGTTTTCAGCCCGGTCCTTGTCGCTGCAAACCAGCTCAGCCGCCAGCTCGGCGTCCTGGTCCGGATCACCGTGGCGTGGGCGTGTGCCCTTGATCGGTCGTGTTTGCACGCGACCCGTGGCATCCACCTGGAGAAAGCGCTCGGGGGAGCAGGACAGCAGGGCTTCATCGTCGTTGCCGAGGATGAGTCCGGCGAAGGGTGCGGGGCAGTGGCGGCGGAGCTTGATGTACAGCTCCAATGCCGAGGCCTGCTGGGGCCAGGTGGTGCTGCAGCAGGCGGTGAGATTGGCCTGGAACAGATCACCGGCGGCAATCAGATCCCGGATTCGCTGCACCCCCGCTGCAAAGTCGTGACGGTTGGTGTGCTGCCGCCAGTCAGCCAGGGCCAGGGATGGAGCCGGTGTCGGAGCCGGCGGAGTTTGCCTCAGCGCATCTTCCAGCTGATCGATTCGGCTGCTTTCACTGGCCTCGGCCCAGAGTTCGCGTCGCTGCAGATCGAACCGCAGCAGCGGGTCATGCCGTGCGATCCAGAGGCTGGCCATCGCATCGGCTGACCAGGGGTTGCCGGGTTCACACCAGGCAGCTGCTTCGTAGCTGAGCCAGCCACTCCAATGGCCTGGCCCGAGGTTGCGAAGGGCTGTGAATGGATTGTCGGCACCTGTTTCGCCTGGATGTCCACGGCAGATCACCGTGGTCTGCGGTGCCGCCGCCAGCGTCACCCAGCGCCCCAGTGCACTGCCGTCACCATCAAGCCAGATCAGTCCTGTTTCACCGTGTGATGCCGCCAGTTGTCGAGCCACCACCTCCGGCTCGCGCCAGGGCAGCTGTCGCCTCAGGGGTGCTGTCATCTTTTGCTGCACAGATCAGGACGCCCTGCTTCCCGCAGTGCTGCATCACGAATTCGGCAGCTATCGCAGAGGCTGCAGGGAGTCTCCCCTCCGCTGTAACAGCTCCAGGTGGTCTGGATCGGCACATTCAGTCGCAGGGCCTCTTCCACGATCCGTGTTTTGCTCCAGGCCACCAGCGGCGCCCAGAGCCGTGTTCCGTGGTTTTCGCGGCCCGCTTTGCTGGCCAGATCCGCCAGGTTCTGAAAGGCATTCAGATAATCCGGTCGGCAGTCCGGGTAGCCGGAGTAATCGACGGCGTTAACCCCGAGCACCAACCGTTCCGCCTGGCGAGCTTCCGCCAGGCTCAGTCCGATGGCGATGAACACCGTGTTACGACCGGGGACGTAGGTGGGCGGGATCACTCCGTCCTGAACACCACTCACAGGGACATCGATTGCCGCGTCAGTGAGAGCAGACCCGCCCCAGGCGGCCAGGTTCACGCGAATGCAGTGATGCTCCGCCAGGCCGAGGTGATCCGCCACCGATGCGGCAGCGTCCAGTTCCCTCTGATGACGCTGGCCGTAGTCAAAGGACAGGCCGATCACCTGATCACCGCTCTCCAGGGCAAGGGCCGCTGCTGTGGCCGAATCCAGGCCGCCGGACAGCAGCGCGATGGAGGTGCGTTGAGCCATGACCTCATTAAAAAACCCCACCCTCTGGGGTGGGGTTGATCCGAACCGGCAAGCCCGGCTCGCCGCCGTTGTGTGCTCAGGCGCCGAAGGCGTAAATGCAGGCTGCGTTGACCAGTTCCGCTTCAGCTGTGGTTCCCGGCGTCTTGAAGTTCAATGTTCCGGCTTTGCAGTCCACAGAGGTCTGGCGACCATCCACCGTGAAATACGCCTTGTTTCCACTGGTCTGAATCGTCTCGTATTCGAGTTGATAGCTCGTGTTCGGCACCACCACGTATTGGGTGTTGCTGGTCAGAGCCGTTGTCAGCAGTGCACCGAGCACCGCGCCGCCGGCGAAGGCGCCCCAGCTGTTGTTGTACCAACCCCAGTTGTTGTAGTAGCTGGAGCCATACCAACCGCCGTAATAACCACCACTCCAGTGGTAGCCATTGCCGTTCCAGTACTTGTCGGCGTACTTGCTGGCGGTTTTGTTGCGTGTATCCACCCGGTGGTTCATGCCGTCTTGACGGAGATCGGTGCGGTCAGTGCGACCGTCCTGGCGATCCTTCACCACATCGTTGCGGTTGTTGGTGTCGATTCCTCCCCGCACACCGCGGTCGTTGACCCGGGCATTGCGGTTCTCGTTCACAGTCGTGCTGCGGGTGCTGCGGTTGGTTTGACGGGATGTCTGACGGTTCTGAGGACCAGCGAAGCGGTTGGTCTGACGGTTGCTGCGGGCTGACTGGCGATTGCCTTGCCTGTTGCCGGCGTTTCGGCTCACCCGGTTACCGCGTTCGCGGGCGAGGACCTCGACCGGCAGGGCGAGCGATGTGCCGATCAACGTGGCGCTGAGACCGGCAGCTGCAAGCAGTTTGGTGAATGTCATGTCGTGCACTCCTTTGGATATCTCCACCATGTCTGCGTTAGCCATGGATTGCATCCCCCGCCCCAGGGAGATTCGATTCGTCTCAATCACTCATTTGGGGATGGCTCGAGCGTCAGCTCATGCAGGGCGCAGTAGTCGAGGGCATCCAGTTTTCTGTCGGAGGATTGCTCCAGCAGGGTGTCCAGGCCCTGCAGCCCTTGGGTTTGGAGTTCAGCAGCGGCGGCCTCCTCCAGAAACAGGCGCAGGTCCTTGCGGAGCAGAGCGGTGCTGAAGTTTGGATCTGCGTAATGACCATCCAGCATCCGTTGCAGTTTTTTGTCGAATGTCGGTGCGTAGAGAGCAGAGGGTCGCAGGATCGACATGAACGTCTCCACGGGTACCCCGGCCTGCTGCACCAGTCGCAGGGACAGGGAAAAGGCGTGGGTGAGGCTGGCGATCAGTTGATTGAGGGCCAGTTTGGTCGCGGCACCACTGCCGATGGGGCCGACGAGCAGAGGCTGCTCGGCCAGGAGCTTCAACAGTGGTTGTTGCTGTTCGAACAGCTCCGGATCTCCGCCGGCCATCACCAACAACGTGCCGCTGATGGCCTGGGGTTTGCTTCCCAGAACCGGGGCCTCAAGACATCTGCCGTTCTGTTGTTGAACCTGAAGATCCAGTGCACGGATCTCGCTAACCCCCATGGTTCCCATCGGGATGATGCAACAGCCCCGCAGATCACCCAGAGCAGCAACCACCTGCCGAGTCACAGGGCCATCACGCAGCACCGTGATCACGCCGTCCCAATTCGCCGTTACCTCCTTGAGGTCGTTGATCGACGTCGCGCCGGCGTTCAGGAGTTCTTGGCAGCGTTCAGGGTTGCGGTTCCAGACCCCCAGTTCGATTTCTTCTGCCAGGAGCCGATGGCCGACGGCGGTACCAAGCAGGCCTGTGCCGAGCAGGGCAATTCGGGTCATGCGGTGAGGAACTTCACTTCAGTATCAGCGCACTCCCAGCCACTTGTGAGTCTGCAGGCTGAGACGCCATCTCGGGTTGGTTCGCGCATGATCAACGGCCAGCTGCTGCCCGTCGGGGCTCTCCCACCCGGGTTGCAGCAGCAGCAGTGTTGCTTCGCCAGCACCCGCAGCCATCGATTCTGCAAAGACCAGATCTTCGGTGTTGTGGATCACCACCTTGAGTTCATGGCAATGCCGCAGCAGATCCGCCCGAGGCGGCCGGTGCCGTTTCGGAGACAGGGTGATCCAGTCGAACCGGCCACTGAGGGGATCCACCCCGCTGGTTTCCAGATGCAGGGGTCTGCCGCTTACGGATAGGGCTTCAGTCAGGGGTGCCAGTGAATGGTGCAGGGGTTCCCCACCCGTGACCACGATGAAAGCGGCTCCATTGCGGCATGCCTCCGACGCCTCCTCCGCCAGGGTCGCCAGTGCCATGTCCGGGTGACGATCCGGGGGCCAGGAATGTTTTGTGTCGCACCAGGGGCATCCAACCGTGCAGCCAGCCAGCCGGATGAAGAAGGCGCTCCGTCCGCTGTGATGGCCCTCTCCCTGCAGGGAATGAAAGGTTTCCACCACCGGAAGGGTGGCCGCTGTCGTCATCGCTGGGTCTGAATGGCTTCAACGGGTGAGGCGGGCAGTCGTTCCTGCGCTGCTTCGATCAATCCGCGGAACAGTGGATGGGGCTTGCCTGGCCTTGAGAGGAATTCCGGGTGGTACTGGCAGGCGGTGAAGAAGGGATGGCCTTTGAGTTCAATCAGTTCCACGAGTCGGCCGTCCGGTGATGTGCCGCTCACCACGTATCCGGACTCCAGGAAAAGGTTGCGGTAGGCGTTGTTGAACTCGTAGCGATGGCGGTGCCGTTCGTAGACCACCGCATCTCCGTACAGCTTTTCCGCCATGGTTCCGGGTGTGATCCGGCAGGGATAGACCCCCAGACGCATCGTGCCGCCGAGATCAACAACATCCTGCTGTTCAGGCAGCAGATGGATCACGGGATGCGGTGTGCTCGGATCCAGCTCAGCGCTAGAAGCGTCCTGCAGTCCCGCCTGATTCTGCGCCCATTCGATCACTGCGGTCTGCATTCCCAGGCAGAGACCAAGGAAGGGAACGCGCTGTTCCCTTGCCCAGCGAATCGCCGCGATCTTGCCTTCCACACCTCGGTTCCCGAAACCGCCAGGGACCACTACGGCATCCATGCCCCTCAGCAGGGGCTCGGCACCCTCTGTTTCGATCTGCTCGGAGCAGACCCAGTGCAAATCAAGGGAAGCGTCCTGGGCGATACAGGCGTGCTGCAGCGCTTCGACAACGGAGAGGTAGGCATCGTTCAGCTGGATGTATTTGCCCACCAACGCAATCTTCACGGCCGGCCCCGGGTTGCGCAGGTTGTGCACCAGCTGCTGCCAGGCCGCCATGTCGCTGTCGTGGTCGGTCAGATCCAGCACGTCCAGCACCTCGCGGCAGAGGCCTTCCTTCTCGAGAGTCAGAGGCACGGCGTAAATGCTGTCGGCATCAAGGGAAGGGATCACAGCCCGTTCCTGCACACCACAGAAACCGCCGATCTTGCGCTTCATGTCGTCGCTGATGGTGCGGTCGCTTCTGCACACCAGCACATCGGGCTGGATGCCGATCGAGCGCAGCTCCTTCACCGAGTGCTGTGTCGGTTTGGTTTTCAGCTCCCCGGAGGTGCCGATGAACGGCAGCAAGGTGACGTGGATGTAGGCGATGTCGCGCCGGCCCACATCACCTCGAAACTCACGGATGGCTTCGAGGAACGGCAGCGACTCGATGTCGCCGACGGTGCCACCGATTTCGGTGATCACCACATCAGCATTGCTGTTCGATGCCACCCGCTTGATGCGTTCACGGATCTCACCGGTGATGTGAGGGATCACCTGCACGGTGCCGCCGTTGTAATCCCCGCGGCGCTCCTTGTTGATCACCGACTGGTAGATCGAGCCGGTGGTCACGCTGTTCAGACGTGACATCGCCGTGTCGGTGAAGCGTTCGTAGTGACCGAGATCAAGGTCGGTCTCCGCCCCGTCTTCGGTGACGAACACCTCGCCGTGTTGGATCGGGCTCATCGTGCCCGGGTCAACATTCAGGTAAGGATCCAGCTTCAGGATCGAAACGTTGTAGCCCCTGGATTTGAGCAGCCGTCCAAGGCTGGCGGCCACGATGCCTTTGCCGATGCTGGAGACGACACCACCGGTGATGAAGACGAACTTGGCCATGTCCTGCAGGGCGATTGTTCAAATTACCTGTCGGGCAGCAGATGTCCCAGTGCTGCTCACGACTGGTTTTATCAACTTTCCAGAAGGCTACGCAGCATCCAGGCCGTTTTTTCGTGCACCTGCAGGCGTTGGGTCAGCAGGTCCGCGCTCGGCTGGTCGTTGGCAGCATCAGCGATCTCGAAAACGCTTCGCGCCGTTCGAGCGACTGCTTCATGGTCCGCCACCAGCTGCTGAACCATGTCCATCGCAGCGGGCACGGAGGGTGCTTCCTGGATTGAAGCCAGTCCGGTCAATGTGCTGTCGCCAAAGGGTGCTGCCATTCCGAGCGCTCTGATCCGCTCGGCAATCCCATCGAGGGAGTCCCACAGTTCGTTGTATTGGGTGTCGAACATCCCGTGCAGGGAATTGAACATGGGGCCTGTCACGTTCCAGTGAAATCCATGGGTTTTTCCATAAAGAACCCATGTATCCGCCAGAAGGCGCCCCAGTCCGTCGGCAATCTGCTGACGCTGTTCGGTGGAGATGCCGATGTCAATGGCTTTGGTCATGTCCTGCTGAATGTCTTTGAGGCCGAAGTTGACTCAGGAATCGAGTTCCTGGATGTAGTCCCGTACCTTGCTGCGTCGCTGGGGCTGACGCAGCTTCAACAGGGCCCGGGTTTCGATCTGGCGCACCCGTTCCCTGGAAAGTTTCAGTTCCTCGCCGATCTGGGCCAGGGTCTGGGGTGTGTCGTCCTCCAGTCCGAAGCGTCGCCGCAGCACGGCGGCTTCGCGGCCCGTGAGTTCGTCCAGCAGATGCTCCAGATCATTGTGGAGTTCGTGGTGGGTCAGGGTCTGCTCCGGCGTCGCATGACCGTCCTCGATCAGATCTCCAAGCTGCGTGTCCTGGTCTCGGCCGACACGGGTGTCCAGCGACACGGAGCGCGGGACGCGGGCGAGGGTCTGGCGCACCGTGTCTTCGCTGATGCCCAGTTCCCGTGAGAGATCGGCGATGGAGGCGATGCGGCCCTCATTGCTGGCGATTTCCTGCTGGACCCGCTTGATCCGGTTGAGTTTTTCAGTGACATGCACCGGCAGCCTGATCGTGCGGCTCTGGGTGGCGATCGCTCGGGTCATGCCCTGACGGATCCACCAGTAGGCATAGGTGCTGAAGCGGAAGCCGCGTGTGGGATCGAATTTCTCAACGGCGCGCTCAAGGCCGAGGGTGCCTTCCTGCACCAGATCCAACAGCTCCATGCCCCGCTGCTGATATTTCTTGGCCACCGCCACAACCAGCCGCAGATTGGCCTGGATCATGTGGTCTTTGGCGCGGCGCCCGTTGCGCAGTGCCAGTTTCAGCTCCTTTGAGTCGAGGCCAGCCTGGGCGCCCCAGGCCTGGTATCCGCTCTCGATCCGATGCTGCAGCTCCTGCAGCGTCAGCCCCGCTGCACGGGCCCACTCCTGCTTGGTCGGCCAGTGGCTGTGGCGGTTGGCTTCCTGGCGTTGAAGGGTTTCCAGTCGATGCAGTTCTCCGATGGCGGCATCGCTGTCGGCCAGCTGGTGCTGCTGCTGCAACAACGTCTCCCGTCGCTGCACCAGCCGGGCGAGGGTCACCTCTTCCTCATTGGTGAGCAGATCCACCCGGCCGATGTCCTGCAGATACAGCCGCAGCAGATCCGTGGTGCTGCTGCGGCGATCGCGGGTTTCCCCGGTCCGTCGTGGTTGACGGGGCAAAGACTCAAGGGAGAGATGTACCTCTTCAGGGTTCATCCCCTCCCGTCATGGTGCTCAAAAAGCGCTGAATCCCTTCGGGATCTGAATGCTCCTTGTGCTCAGCATCAGTTCTCGTCCTCGCTGGGTTCAACCCAGGTGCTGGCCACATGCAGCTCCTCAAGCTGCTTGTCGGCAACGCCCCCGGGGGCACTGGTCATGAGACAACGGGCCTGCTGGGTCTTGGGGAAGGCGATCGTGTCGCGGATCGACTCCTCGCCGGCAAGCAGCATCACCATCCGGTCAACGCCGAAGGCCAGGCCTCCATGGGGAGGGGCTCCCAGGTCCAGCGCCTCCAGCAGGAAGCCAAACTGCTCCTGGGCATCCTCGAGGGGCAAACCGACGGTCTGCAGCACCTGACGCTGCAGGGCTGAGTCATGGATGCGCAGGGAACCGCCACCCAGTTCAAGGCCGTTCAGCACAAGGTCGTAGGCCTGCGCCCTCGCGGTTGGAAGCGTGTCGCCCCATCGGGATGCATCACTGCCGAGATCCTCTGCATTCGGTGCGCAGAACGGATGGTGCAGAGCCTCATAGCGGTTTTCATCGCTGTTGAACTCGAACATCGGGAAATCCACGACCCAGAGGAAATTCCACTGGTCGTTCTCCCTGTCGGGTTGGACCATGCCCAGCTCCTTGGCCAGGTACTGGCGCACGCGGTCGAGGGCCTTGTTCACCGTGGCGGTGTCACCCGCACCGAACAGCAGCAGCGTGCCGGGCTCGGCGCCGGTGCGGCTGAGCAGCTCTTTTTTCTGGTCGTCGCTGAGGTTGTCCTTGATGGCGCCGATCGTGTCGATCTCGCCGCCATCGCGTACGCGGATGAAGGCCAGTCCACCGGCTCCCGCTTTCTGGGCTTCGCTGAACACATCGCCGCCAGGCTTGATACGCACGTTGGAGAGGGCGTCATTGCCGCCTGGAACGGGGATGCATTTCACCGATCCTCCCGATTTCACAGCACCGCTGAACACCTTGAATCCCATGTCCTTCACGATGTCGCTCACATCGTTGAGCTCCATGCCGTAGCGGGTGTCCGGTCTGTCGGTGCCGTACCGGGCCATCGCGTCGTGCCAGGTCATGCGAGGGAAGGGGCGGGGCAGATCAATTCCCTTCACCTCCTTCCAGATCGCGCAGATCAGAGATTCGTTCAGCTCAAGGATCTCCTCCTGATCCATGAAACTCATCTCAATGTCCAACTGGGTGAATTCCGGCTGGCGATCGGCCCGCAGATCCTCATCGCGGAAACAGCGCGCCACCTGGTAGTACTGCTCGATGCCACCAACCATCAACAGCTGCTTGAACAGCTGGGGTGACTGGGGCAGGGCGAACCATTCGCCACCGCAGACCCGGCTGGGAAGCACGTAATCCCGTGCGCCCTCAGGTGTGGAGCGGGTCAGCACCGGGGTCTCCACCTCAATGAAGCCGGAATCCTCCAGGAATCGACGGGCGGCCTGGATGGTCCTGGCCCGAAGTCTCAGGTTGTCGTTCATGCGCCTGCGGCGCAGATCCAGGTAGCGGTGCCGCAGGCGCAGCTCTTCGCGGGTGTTCTCCTCGTCGTGCACCGAGATCGGGAACGGCAGGTTGCTCTTCACGCTGTTGAGCACGGTGATGCCACGGGCAAGCACCTCAACGGCACCGGTCGCAAGCTTGTCGTTGAGGGATTCGGCGGGTCGCGCCCGAACCTTGCCGATCACCTGCAGCACGGTTTCGCTGCGCAGGTGCTCCGCCACCGCGAAGGCTTCAGCTCCCAGGTCGGGATCCACCGTGATCTGAACAGTGCCGCTGCGATCGCGCAGATCGATGAAAATCACTCCGCCGTGGTCGCGGCGACGATCCACCCAGCCGCACAGCTTCACCTCTTGATTGATGTGCTGCTCGCGCAGGTCTCCGCAACCGTTGCTGCGCATGGGATGTCTCAACTTGTAGCAGGCGAGTTTCCCACAGCCCTGGGCCGGGTCATGGGCGTTTGTAGAAGGGGCGTCGCACCACGGTTGCCGGTTGTGATTTGCCGCGGATCTCCACGCTCAGCTCAGTTCCGGGCTTGGCCAGGTTCGGCGGCACGTAGGCCAGGGCGATGCCTTCCTCGAGCGTCGGCGACCAGGTGCCACTGGTGACGATGCCCACCTCCGTGCCTTCATGCAGCACCGGGTAGTTGTGCCGGGCGATGGCGCGGCCCTGGAGTTTCAGGCCAACGAGTCGTTTGGCTGGTCCGGTTTCGGCAGCCCGCTCGAGGGCCTGCCGACCGACGAAATCCGCAGGAATTTCCAGATGCACCAGCCAGCCGAGGCCCGCCTCGAAAGGGTTGGTATCGGCATCCATATCCTGGCCGTAGAGGTGCATTGCGGCTTCCAGGCGCAGGGTGTCCCGCGCACCGAGGCCACAGGGTGTCACCCCGCGGTTCAGGAGCTGAGTCCAGAGCCTCCGGCCATCGTCGGCCGTGAGCAGCAACTCGGCACCGTCTTCACCGGTGTATCCGGTGCGGGCGGTGAACACGGGTTCTCTCAGCCCAGGAAGCGAAAGCATCCGATGACCGAAGCGGGGCAGCCCGCTGAGGTCTTCACCGCTCAGCTGCTCCAGCATGGACATGGCCTTCGGTCCCTGCAGCGCCAGCAGGACGCCATTGTTTTTGATATCGGTCACCGTCAGCCCGGACGGCTCCATCCGCTGACGGATCCAGTCGGTGTCGCTGTCGGCACAGGCTGCGTTGATCACCAGGACAAGGGCTCCGCGCTCGGCATCGATCGAGCCGCAGTCGTAAACAATCAGATCGTCTCGGATTCCGCCGGATTCGTTCAGCAACACCGTGTAACTCGCTTCTCCAGGCCCGATGCGGTGAAGGTCGCTGGGCACCAGCTGCTGCAGAGCCGATTTGGGATCGGGACCTTCCAGCCGCAGCACGCCCATGTGGGAGATGTCGAACATCCCCAGTTGTTCGCGCACGGCCCTGTGCTCCTCAACCAGACCGCTGAACTGCACCGGCATCTCCCAGCCGGCGAAAGGCACCATCCGTCCTCCGCTGTCTCGGCAGAGCTGATGAAGCGGCGTGCACTGCAGAGACATCCGTTTCGATGCGGCGAATCGCATTCTTATGGAGGTCTTCAGCAAGTGGAAGCGAACCCGGAGATTGGTCTGAAGGCCTGGTCCATTTCTCAGACCGTCACTAGCGTTGATGCACTTCGGACCCGTGACCTTGAGCTCCAGGCGTAACTGCCGCAGTTGTCAGCACTGCTCAAGTGACGGGCGAACCCTGGGCTGGTGTCGTCTGCGTCGGTTGGAGGTGCATCCAGAGTTCGCCGGGCTGGTGGTCTGTCACCACTGGACTCCCTGCTCGCCGGAGTTGCCGTCCCTGAACGGGCTGGAGGGCCGTGACCGCGAGCAGCAACTGGAGCTGGATCGTGCTCTGGTGGGCAATCATTCGAGCGACATCGGGTGATTGTTGACATCCCATGAACGTCCACGGCGTGTGAACGCGGCCACCCATCCCAAGACACCGCTGGCGTTGATCAGCGAACAGCGGGAGATCGATCGCCTGACCCTGCCAACCGGTGCTCCGGTGTTCCGGCGAGGAGATTGTGTTGATGCCATCTACGTCGTGGAACAGGGGCTGGTGGAGCTGGAGGGTGGTCCAGGTTCCCGCGTCCGTTACGGCATCGGGGAACTGTTCTTCTACGAGGATCTGGTGTCCCCGGATCAGCGCCACAGCCGGGATGCGAAGGCCTTGACACCACTCGCCCTGATCCGGCTTGACCGCAATGGGTTCCTGACCCTGATCCACCGGCATCCAACCCTTGTTGTGGATCTGATCGCGCAGCAGCACCGTCGGCTGCGACAGCAGCGGGCAGATGCACGCCATGTGTACTGATCAGCCTCCGAGCAGCAGAAGCAAACTGCGGGTCACCTTGGCGGCCAGCACGGAACTCACACCGCTTGGATCGAGCTGCGGAGCCAGTTCCACCACATCAGCGGCCACGAGTCGGTGCTGTTGGAGCACCGCCACCAGCTCGGCGAAGTCCGGCCAGAAAAATCCGCCCGGTTCGGGTGTTCCGGTGCCGGGAAGCACGGACGGATCGAACCAGTCCAGATCGACCGTCAGATACATCGGTCGTCCCTGAAGAGGATCGAGGGCTGCGGCCAGGGCTCCGATATCAGCGATCAGCCTTCCGCTGCTGCGCAGTTCCTCGAACTCGGTGCGGGTTCCGCTTCGGATCGCCAGCTGAAACAACTGCTGGCTGGGGAGCACCTCCAGACAGCGCCGCATGGCGCAGGCGTGGCTGTAGCGGGAGCCAAGCCAGCTGTCCCGCAGGTCGGCATGGGCATCGAGCTGCACCATCACCATGTCGGGATATCGGGCTGCGACAGCAGCGACAGCCCCTGAACTGATGGAGTGCTCACCCCCCAGCATCAGCGGACGGAGCCCGAGATTCAGCACCGCCTCCGTGCTTTCGCGCACGGCTTCCACCACCGGCTCCGGTGCTCCAAAGGGGATGTCCACGGCTCCCAGATCGGCGAATGCCAGATCATCAAGATCCCGATCCAGCTGTGGGCAGTAGGTCTCAAGACCATTGCTCACCTCGCGGATGGCAGCGGGTCCGAAGCGGGTGCCTGGTCGGAATGAGGTGGTCCCGTCGTAAGGCACGCCGAACAGTCCCACCCGGCATCCGGCTGGATCACGTCGGCCTCCCATGTACAGGCAGCCGTCAGTGTCGAAGCCTGTGTTCATTGCTGGAGTGCTCGCTCCACGAAGGCGGGCATGGCTGCAAACCCTCCTTCCTGCCAGCGGGGTGTCCAGATCTCGCAGCCACCGGCAATGGTCGCGGCGCGGTCCGGCCGGGCTTTGAGGTACCTCGGGGAGTCCAGTGCGGCGAAGGTCCAGCTCCACCAGCCACTGGGATACATCGGCACCCAGCCGTACAGCGGATCGGCATGGTGAAACACCTCCCGCAGCAGCTTCACGATGGCGATGTGCACATCACGGAAGGCTTCGGGGGATTCGCTCTGGGTGGCAAACACTCCACCCGGCCGCAGGATCCGGCGACAGTGCTCGAAAAAGCTGCGGTTGAACAAGCCTTCGGCGGGACCCGCCGGGTCCGAACCATCCACCAGAACAACGTCGTAACTGGCGTCGGCCGCCTCCGCGACCCATGCGATGCCGTCACCCACCGTCAGATGAAAACGGGGGTCCGACCACGCCGATCCACCGATTCCGGGCAGATGTTCGCGGCTGAGCTCGATCACGCGCCCGTCGATTTCCACGAGGTCGAGATGGGAGACACCGTTGTGACGCAGACATTCCCGTGCGGTACCGCCATCACCACCACCGATCACCAAGATTCGTTCGATCGCCTCGGCACCGCACAGGGCCGGATGCACCAGTGATTCGTGATAGTGACGTTCCTGGTGCTCGGCGGTCATCCAGCAGCCGTCGAGCAGCAGCCCCCGGCCATAACGCTCACTGCGGATCACGCTGATCTGCTGAAAAGGGCTGGTCTCTTCCACCAGGGAGACACCGGCCAGGCCGTAGCGCACGCCTCGATGCTCTTCGTCGATCCAGCCGCTCATCTCCGGTGGCGAACAGTTCTTCCCTTCCAGCTAACTCCTTGGAGTGCCGGCTGATGCCGGTTTGATCACAATCGCTTCGTGGACTGGTGGCATGAATAGAACGCGTTCAGTGGCCTCGCTTGTCGTGCAGAACCGATATGTCCTTCGCGATGGTCAGGTGATGTTCAGCGATCACCAGCCGGAGGGATTGGAGGTTCTGAGCTATCGATCGGCCGCCGATGAACAGACCCATCTGTTGCTGACCGACACTGCGGAAGTGATGTTTCTGATGCGCTGCCGGGAGGATGTGCACCATCGCTTTGTCTAGTGCTTCTGCATGCAGGATCTGGTGATCAGTGCCCGCCTGACGATTCCTGCATCTGAGCTCCAGTGGTTGTTTTGTCGTTCAAGTGGAGCCGGTGGTCAGAACGTCAACAAGGTTGAATCCGCCGTGCGGTTGACCTGGTCGGTGATCGAGTCCGATGCCCTGGGTCCTTTCCGTCAGCAGCGGCTGCTGGAGAGCCATCGGGCCCGGTTGGTGAACGGCTGCCTGGTGGTCTCCGTTTCGGAGGAGCGATCTCAGTACCTGAATCGCCAGATCGCTCTGCGACGGCTTGCGGCGTTGATCCGGGAGGGGATTCAGCCACCGCCACCCTCCCGCAAGGCCACCAGGCCGACACGCAGCTCCCAGAGGCGCCGGGTGGAGAGCAAGAAGCAACGTGGTGCGATCAAAAAGCAGCGGCGCAGCCGACCCGGCCTGGATGACTGAAGGCACCAGAACGCCTCAGCAGGGGAATTCAGTCCTGTTCGGAGCGGATGGCCTGCTTGGCCTGCTGCCACAGGCGTTCCAGATCCTGGATGCTGCGCCCCTGAAGGTCGCCGTTGAGAGCTGCCTCCACGCGTGAAAAGCGGTCGAGAAAGCGACGGTTGGTTCCGGCCAGGCCTTCCTCCGGTTCGAGGTCGCACCAGCGGGCCACATTCACCAGGGTGAAGAGAACATCCCCCAGCTCCTCCTGGGCATGGGCTTTGTCACCGCTGGCCACCGCTTCCTTCAATTCCTCGAGCTCCTCATTCACCTTGTCCCAGACGCCGGAGATGTCATCCCACTCGAAGCCAGCCTTTGCGGCTGTTTTGGAGATCATCATCGCTCCGGCCAGGGCAGACAGACCACGGACCTTTTTCGCCAGCTGATCACTCAGCGGACTGCTGGAGCCGGTGTCCCGATCAGCGTTCTCCTCGGCTTTGATCTCCTCCCAGCTGCGCGGCTCGCCGCCGAATACGTGGGGATGTCGGCGCATCAGCTTGGTGCTGATCGTGCGAATCACAGCTGTGAGATCGAAGCGCTTCCCCTCGCTGGCGATCCGGGCATGAAGCACCACCTGCAGCAGCAGATCTCCCAGTTCCTCCTTCAGATCTGCGTCATTGCCATGACGGATTGCATCCGCCACTTCATGGGCTTCCTCCAGCACGTAAGGCACCAATGAGGAATGGGTCTGTTCCAGATCCCAGGGACAGCCTCCCTCCGGATCCCGCAGCTGGGCCACAACGTGGATGAGTTCCTGCAGAGCGTCAGAGGAGCTGGTGTCCATCGTTCGTCTGGCTGCGCGCGCGCCCACCCTCTCACCGCCGTCGGCGTCGGGTCCATTCCGCCGGCAAGGGATCACCGTCCTGGATCAGGTGCAGCCACACGCTGGCTTCCAGGCCCAGCAGCAGTGCTGCTCCCTGCTGGGGGTGGTTCCGTATTGCCCACTGCAGGGCGCTGAGAACGTCGTTGGGGCTGGTGTTCGGGATCAGGTTGCTGATCAACAGGGTCCAGCCCAGAAGCACCAACAGGCGGACCGCGGTGCCGAGCAGAGGTCCGTGGGACCAGATGGAGCGGTGGGGAATGAGCCGTCGGTAAGGCCACCAGATCCCACCCAGTGGGCCCCAACGATGCAGAGCGTTGGACCGGGTATCGAGGTCCGGCGACAGCCAAAGGCCCCCGAACAGGAATCCAGCAAACGCGATGCCCCCTGCAGCTGGGCCGAGCAGAGATGCCACCGCCAGCCCGAGGGGAAGGCTCCATCCGACGGTCGCGCGGTCATGGTGATGGCCCGACGCCAAGGGTCACCGTTCGGCAATCAGGCTCAGAGTGCCGTGCTGAGGCAGAATCTGCACCTCGGGCGATTAGCTCAGCGGTAGAGCACCTCCCTTACAAGGAGATTGTCACAGGTTCGATCCCCGTATCGCCCATCAGTCACAGCACGGCTTTTCAGCCAAATCTCACCCGCCACGAGGCGGGTTTTTTATTGCCCTAGAGCATCGGTGTGAATGGATTCCGAGTGAGCTGAATCAGGATTTAAGCGATGTTCACTGAATTGACGAAGAACTGTCTGACTACAAAATTTCAAACGTTTTAATTTTCCAGCGTTCTTGTTGAAATTGCATTGATAGCATTCCGCCTGAATATTAAAAATGTCGTCTATTTCTCCGTGGTAAATCGGTCTTATAGGCCCCTTCATCCACGTATATTCATATCTTGGATCGGGCCTTTTTGGAATCTCATCCCAGGTACGATTGCATACAGAACATCTCGGCAAAAATGCCAATAGGGATTTCCATTAAGCAGTTGTGTATGTTCCTCCATTTTCCTTTATTTGAGCTTTTCTTTTTTGCTACGCTCATTCTCATGCCTGCAATCCATACAGCCATTCCAGTCATTGAAGCGACTGCCTCCACACTTTGTACAAGCTCTCATTTGAATAATTTTCCTTTTCTGCGTATATCACGTAAAAGTATTATTGAATCCAATGCTTCTAGTATTTAGTATCAAAGCGATTCTGAGAACTGTATCAATCAATCGAAAGGGGGAGGTGCTTACCTCGTTGTTGCGGGGAAAGTGCTAACAGCGGTCAATGCGTTGTGAAAAGACTTGTTTTTGCTCCTGCTGGCGCTGCTTGTTGTGCGTTTAGTGGCTTAATCCGCTCCGGGCTGAAGCAGCCTGTGAAACCAAGTACCACCTCACCTCTCAATACAGGATCTGCAGGTACAGGAACTCTTTGAATATTCCTGGTTTCGACTACAGCACCGGAAGTTTCTGGACCCAAAATTGCACTGATAGCGGCGGTGGTTATGCCAGTGCAGCGGCATCGACGCGAGAAGGACTTTCTGGGCGTGCGCGTACACACCAATGGGTAGGCAGTGCTTCTAAAGCCATCACCAAACCCTCCACTCGCTGTGGCCAGAGGGCGAGGCAGTGGTATGGAGGAATGGGCTTGCATGGTTTTAAACGGCTGATTTGTCGTCAATCGAACATGTTGAGTCGTTTGGAGGCAAAGGTTCGATAGAAGAGACGTGTCTGTGAAGAGTCCATGCCTGATGGTGACAACCAACTGAATGAGGTTTCCCTGGGTCTTGGTTTCATTGTGATGGCCATCACGGTGATGGTCGTCGCTTTTGCTTATATCGGCCGAATTCTCTGAGAACGCTCATGTCCTGAACACACTCCAGATCGTCGATTGGATGCTCAATAGGGTGAAATTAATTTAATCATGGTTGTGTTTGCAAATCCTTCGAGGCTTGCAATCTTCACCAGGATGAAAATTTCGGATCCCCGCTGAATGGGGTGGCCAATTTAATTTCGTCTGGGCGGGATTCAAGAGTCAGCCCTGCAGTATCAGGTCAACAGCAGACGAGAGCTGCACTTGTCGGCGGCCGTTCTCAATGATGAATCAGGTCTTGTAGTATTTATACCTAAAGCTGAGCTGTTGTTCCATGTCCGGTTCATCGGGTCTGATCGGTGATCGCTGGTTTCTCGTCCTGGATCCGGACTACGCATCATCCGTTGACTCCTTGAGCGACCCAAGGACCATCCAGTCCGGTGCAGACCTGCTGGCGCGTCACTATCAGCTGAAAAGCAACCGCCACAACAAATCTCTCGGTTTTGGAGAGGTCTGGTCGATCCTGAATCCTTTCTCAATCGTTCAGTTCTTGCGATTTTCCATGGCTGATGTGTTCTGAATGTTGTGTTGATTGATTTATTGACTTTCTGAATTGGGTTCTGCAGGTTCAAATTGTGCGACGAGTTTGTTCTGTGCCGTCAGGATGCGAACAGGTCTGCAGATTTGCCTGCAAATTTCCTGGGCACGTTGAATTGCAAACTCCTGATTGTCGGCTGAGTCATGCAGATGCCATTCCTGAAAAGGATTCAGTTCCTCAATTCGGAATTTAAAATTTTGCATGGTTCATTGCTATTCGACGACTTGTCTTGTCCGCTTGCTCAGGGTTTGAATTCTGAGGATCTGGGCTGTGGTGTGATGCTCTCTCTTGTTTTGTCGGTGAGTGGAGGCATGTTCTGACCTATGCGGTAATCCATCGAGAAAGAATGTGGATTCCTATAAAACCTGGGATTTAAAAAACAGCTGTTGTGTTCTGACTGAAATCGCTCAGGTTGATGACAACGACAGCAACTGAGCTGAGAATGAAATAAATGGCAATTCTTTGCACCAATATCTCCCGAATTATTGTCCTTGCCAACAGGGGCATTGCTTTTTTGAGGAAAGTAGGGAAGGGGACCCTAACCCTTCCCATTTTCACAGACTCCACCAGTAGAGCCTGGTAATGCAAGCTTACACCACATATGGTGCCACAGCTTGAATTTTCAAGCTGTGGTGGTCATCAATGCCAGCTCAACTGGTGATGAAAATCAGCCTGATCTCTTTGCTGGTCGCTCGAAAAGGTCAATCAACAGTCGTCACGTGAAGCAGGTCGAGACAAATCACGATCGCCTCAACTTTTGCGAACTGCTCCGACCTTCTAGTTATGAGATTC
>CAJWZW010000008.1 GCA_913050565.1 uncultured Synechococcus sp. | reverse complement strand
GACCACGGGGAAAACCCCGATCACCTGGCCATCGATGGATTCACGTCTCTCTCCTTTCAGAGTGATGGGCCCTTTTCCCTCCGCAAGTTCCAGAACTTTCTCGACAATCAACTGCCGCAGGAGGTTTTTCGCTCCAAGGGAATCCTCTGGTTCCAGGAGAGTGAACGCCGACATGTGTTCCACCTGGCTGGCAAGCGGTTCTCCATCGACGACACGGATTGGACGGGTGCTCGCAAGAACCAGCTGGTGCTGATCGGACGCGACCTGGATCACGACTTGCTGCGACAGCAGCTGCAGGATTGTGTTGCATCCGAGACGAGCAACAGTCCGGACTGAACAGGCAGGACCGGGATGAACTGACTAATGTGATGCGATGGAGAACTCCGCAATGGCTGAACCCATCACGCTGGCCGCTGTTCTGTTTGCTGCCAGCCTGTTGCTTTGGCTGCTTGCTGATTCCGATGACGACAATGGAGGCGGTGGCCTGCGCCAGCCGGTTCTGATCCCCGTTCGTGTCCGGGAAGATCGGCGCTGACCCTCAGCTGGTCATCAGATCCACAGCTGCACCTTCCTTGATTCTCAGGCTGCAGGGCATCTGAGGCGGATAGTCCTTCTCAACACCGCAGGTTGCCCGGACAACCATTTCACCCATCCGCACGCGATATTCCCAGAGGTCACCGAGGAATTCACGCCCAACGATGGCTGCATCTCCCCGATCATCCGCATCAATCTCAATATCCTTCGACTCAACCAGAACGCAGCACTCCTCCTGAGTCGTGGGCGCTGCCGCCATCCGGATGTGCTGTTGACTCAAATCTCCCAGGGGACATGACCACTGGTCGGGGCGGGTCGATTGAGCCGGGATGACGTTGCGCTGAAGAACGAACGAACCGACGAAGGGTGTTGCCGGCGTTCGAACAATCTCCTGAGGCGTCGCACACTGATGCAGCACTCCATCGCGCATCACAGCGACCCGATCACAGATCGCCAGAGCCTCGTCGGGATCATGGGTGACGATCACTCCACTTGCGTCGCAGGCCTCAAGAACGGAGGAGAGTTCACTGCGCAGACGGAGACGAACCTCCACATCAAGACTTGAAAAGGGCTCGTCGAGAAGAACGACCCTCGGCGATGGAGCCAGAGCCCGCGCCATCGCCAGACGTTGGCGTTGTCCACCCGACAGCTGGTGGGGATAACGCTGTTCCAGACCCTCCAGTCCCAGGAGTGAAAACAACCAGGCCACACGCTCATCGCCCTTGCCCCGAGCGAGACCGAATCGGGCATTCCTCCAGGCATTCAGATGCGGGAAAAGGGCGTAATCCTGGAAGACCATGCCGACTCCGCGTCGCTCCGGCGCCAACCAGGCACCATCGCCCGCCACCAGCTGTTGCCCAAGCCGAAGAGAGCCACGGTCAGGCCGCTCAAAGCCTGCAATCAGGCGAAGCAGTGTTGTTTTTCCACAACCTGAGGGCCCGAGCAAGCCAACCAGCTCTCCGGGAGCAACGTCCAGATCAACCCCGCGAAGCGTCCAGGCCTCAGCGGAGTTGCTGTATCGGTGCCACACACCATTCAGAGCAACGGTTGACCCCATGGGCGGATTTGCGATGCGCAACACTTCATGTTGCTGAAACAGAACGCCCAGTAAAGGTAATAAATGATTTGAACGAACGTGTTATTTGCGTCCATGCACGCCGGCTGATCAGCCAGGGGAAAATCGGATCAGAACTTGAATCAATGTCCCACCCAGGCCAATCCCGACACAGAGGGCTGCCAGAGCAGTGGAAAGAGGCAATGGCTGTTCCATCTCATCAACAAGTGCCAGTGCAGTTCAGCCTCCGCTCCAGCCCGGGAAACCACTGTGTCTGGAACAACTCAGCAACATCGCAGATCACACAATCGCGGGAATCAATCGCTTTCAACTCCAGCGATTGAGCCGCACTGAGAAAAACGAATCGGACAGATCAGCCTCGCAACCCCTCCTCAGGGTTGGGATCAATATCTGGCTTTCAAACAACAAGACGCTGCCAGACTGCCATCGAGCTTCAGATGAAAGCAGCGATGCAGGAGAGATCGCGAGGATCATTCGGATCACTTCTCGGAGAATGGCGCTCCAACATCAGCCGTTCCGTTCTGGTGATTGGCGCGGCATTGATCGCCTTGCTGGCGATCTGGCCCCTGATCACGCTGATCATCGAAATGGCGGGGTCGATCAATCAGGAAGGCTCGGGCCTCAGCTCGGATGGCCCCCTGATGGTCAAGGGCACCATTGAGTTGCTGCTGGGGACCGCATTCATCGGAACCATCCTGGGGGCGACCAACGGTTGGCTGCTGTCCAACTGCCGCTTTCCAGGTCGCCGATGGCTGCGCATCGCCCAACTGATCCCTCTGGCCACCCCTGCCTATCTTCTCTCCGCCACTCTGGTGGATCTGTCGACCCGGGAAGGTTGGCGCGTCTACGGCATGGGATGGGGCATCGTCGTGATGGCGCTGACGACCTATCCGTACGTCTTCCTGCTGACAACAGAGAGCTTTTCCGTTGGCAGTCGTCGACAGCTGGAAGCCTGTCGAAGCCTGGGGGTGGGCCCATGGGCATCCTTCAGGCGTGTCGCACTTCCCATTGCAGCTCCCGCGATCGGTGCTGGGGTGGCGCTGATGGGGATGGAGACCATCAACGAGCTCGGTGCCGTGCAATTGCTGGGCATTCCGAGCCTGTCAGCCGGAATCCTGGAGACCTGGCAGGCGGAGGGTAATCCCACCGGAGCAATCGGCCTGGCTCTGATCACGCTGGTCATCGTTCTGGCCCTGGTGATGACGGAACGGATTCTGCGCCGGCGCAGTCGCCGCTGGAGCGACGGGGTCGCAGGCGTTGAAGCAACCACCTGGCAACTGCATGGCATCAGGGCCCTCACTGCGCAATTGCTGGCAGTGCTGCCCCCTCTGTTCACCCTGGGGACCCCGCTTCTGTGGATGGTCACCAACCTGGATCAACTGGGAAGCGGTTTCAACGACGATCTTTTCAATCTGAGCCTCCGCAGCCTCCTCCTCGGCCTGAGCGCTGCTGTACTTGCTGTTGGAGTTGCGTTGGTTCTGGCCATCGCCAAGCGCTGGAGCAACGCACGCTGGCTCCAGAGCCTCACCTTCCTTGCCGGCACGGGCTATGCCATTCCAGGCACTGTGCTGGCTCTGGCCCTTCTGCTCACTGGGGGGCCATGGCAGCTGGCTCCCGTTGTGCTGCTCCTCTGGGGCTACAGCGACCGCTTCCTCGCCGTTGCCAAAGGAGGGCTTGATGCCGCCCTGGAGCGCATCAGCCCAAGCCTGGATGAAGCAGCGACTGGACTCGGCTTTCAGTGGCCACGGGTCCTCAGAAGCGTTCACCTGCCACTTCTGCGAGGGCCAATCACGGTGGGATTACTGCTGGTTTTTGTGGACACAGTCAAAGAGCTGCCGCTGACCTTCGCGCTTCGGCCCTTCGACTTCGACACCCTTTCGGTGCGGGTGTACCAGTACGCAGGCGACGAACGCCTGGCCGAAGCAATGCTGCCGGCTCTGATGATTCTCTTGCTGGGGCTGGTGGCATCGCTGGCTCTTGTGCCGACACTCGAGCCTCCTGCCCAAAAGCGATGAATGCTCTTTGAACCTGCGTTCAGTCGACTGAGGAGTCTCGGAATCGCAGGTCCGGGCTCAACCGGTTCTGCAGTGAGACACCCGCAGCCAGCAGGACATCCGCAGCAGTGGAGATCAGCCTGTAACTGAGCACAACTGCAAGCAGAGGTGCCTCTGCCACTCCCTCCCCCAGACGCAGCAGAAGAGTCGCTTCGAACACACCGAGACCGCCTGGAGCGCCGGGAACAACCAGCCCTGCGGCATAGGCCATCGAAAAAGCAGCAAGCCAGATGTTCAGGGGCGGAGAAACCATGCCGAAAGCCATCAGGCAACAGGCGAAGCCGCTGAAGCGGACCAGGACGAAACCAAGCTCGATCAACAGCGGTCCCCAGGGGCCGCCGTCACGCGATGAACCTGAAAGCTGGAGAGGACCTGATCCAGCATCCTCCAGCTGTCTGGCCTTGGCCTTCTCCAGCCGCAGCAGAATCGGTTCCCGGAAACGGGACAACATCAGAAGCACCAGCGGAACAGGGGCCAGCAGCAGCAGACCGTTTTGCCAGCCACCGAACAGCAGCAGGAGTGATGCGGCTGCCACGATCAAGAGCGGATCCAGGATCACTCCAGCAAGGGCAGGCCCGGCATCGATCTGCGGACGCAACACACGCACCCGTTCCACCAGATGCCAGATGCCACCGGGGAGGTATTTGAGCAGATTGCTCCGCACAAACAAGGCCACAACAGCAATCCCCTCGGGCCGGTGGCCCAACCAACGCAGCAGCTGCCTCCACGCCAGTGCATTGATCAGGATGCTGGCCCCCGTCAGAAGCAGGCCGAGGAACAACCAGCACCAACCGATGGCATCCAGATGAATCCGGCGCAGCTGCTCACCCTGCTGGGCAAGCGCAACGCCGATGAAGCTCAGGCTGGCAAGCGTGATCAAGTGCTTGGGCTTGGGCAGCCGGGGCATCACCAGCTCCAGGCCTCTGATGTTTCAAACTCCGCGGCCGCCGCGGCCCGCCGCAATTCATCCACAGCACAGCCACTGGCCTCGCTGAGGCTTTGAAGGTCGTCGGCCTCGGGTTTCACGCTGACCTGACCATCAGGCTTCTGCACCTGCTTGGCACGAACCTGCCCCCATGGCGTCCGCAACAGGCCACTGCGGCGCGGCAGAAGCCAGCGCCCCTGGTGGCGCTCGCGAAGACCGATGCTGGAACCCGCGGCCCACCAGATGCCGCGCAGAGAGTCGGCAAGTTCAGGGGCGACAAGAGCCGTGACCGCCAGACCCAAGCGACCCTTTTTCATCTGGAGGGGGTGACAGGCCACATCCACCGCCCCACCTGCGCGCAGCTGATCCACCAGCAGAGCCACATCTTCTGCCGAGGCATCGTCGATCCATGCCTCCTGCACCACAAGCGCTTGCCAGCGCGGGGCGACCGCGGCGTTCCGAGTGTCGTTTTGGCTGAGGCACAGACGCACGAGATTGGGGCGGTCCAGCTGGCGGTGACCAAGGCCGATCCCGATTGCGGCTGGCTGGAACAGTGTTGGCGGACTGAAACCATCCGCCAACACAGCCACGAGCGCCAATCCAGTGGGAGTGGTGAGCTCTCCCTGCGGAAGGGATGGATCCTGGCGCAACGGGACCCCATGGGCTCTGGCCAGCTCCAGAACAGCTGGTGCGGGAACAGGCAACACTCCATGGGCGGTGTTCACGCTCCCATGACCTGCTGGGGGTGGATCACAGGACAGGTGCTCCGGGGAGAGATGGGTGACGGCCGCGCAGACACCCACGATGTCCACCAGGGCATCAACGGCCCCGACTTCATGGAAGTGCACGGTTTCAGCACTGCAGCCATGCACATGCGCTTCGGCTTCCGCCAGGGCCGAGAACACGGCAAGGACTCTGTCCTTGAGATGGGAATTCAAGGCAGCATCGGTAATCCTCCCGCGGATTTCAGTCCACCGACGGTGGGGAGGATCTTGCTCGAGCCCCTGCACATGCAGCCGGCGCCCACGCAGTCCTTCACTGCGATCTTCCCGGATATCAAGGCGAACCAACTCACTGAGCCCGAGCTGATGAAGCGGCTGCTCGACCACGTCCATCGGCACGCCGAGATCGAGCAGCGCGGCCAGAAGCATGTCTCCGGCCAGACCCGTCGGACAGTCGATATGCAGAGACGAGACCGGCGCTGATCTCATCGCCCCAGGCGCGGGGCCTCCGTCAGCAACGCCTGTGCACGCTCATCAAGAACCGCTCGGCCCTGACGCAAGGCCTGCTCGATCTCACGGCGGGCACGCCTTTGCTCCCGCTGAGCCGTCTGAACGTCATGTCCTGACAGTCCCCAGAGCTGACCGAGCATGGCCCTGTCGTCAGCTCCGCCACGGGCCTGTCCGAACACGACCGTCTCCGCGGCGATACCCGCCTGGAGAACACGGCTCCAACGGCGCAGATCCTCCAGGGGCATGCGGACGCTTTCGGGCACGGTGAATTCCGTGGCACCGCTGCTGCGCAGACCGGCCTTGAGGCAGGCGAGCGTCCCCACCATCACACGCTCGACAGGCAGTTTCTCCTGCTCTGCGATCAACACGTGACCAGCCTCATGAACAGCGATGCGACGCAAGCGATTCACACCACCAGGGAGGGCTTCCGCCATCACATGACCACCCATGCCCTGCCACGTGGCGGCATCAACGCTCAACAGGACCAACCCTCCACCAACAACCACAACGATCCAGGCGGCTGAGAGCCCCAACACAGGTCCGAACGCCCCAAGGGCCGTGATCCCCGCCACAACGAGGCCAGCGCGAAGAGCACCTGTTGAACCCTCTCCCGGATCTGCCATCAGCTTCGACTGCCGGCGGGTGCACGCCCACGACCACTCTTCGACTTGCCGCCCCGGGTCGGCATCGGCGCGATCACCTCATGGGATTCCATGTGGAGCTGCTGACCGGAACGACGGACGTCGAGGCTGACGAAATGACGCAGATTCTCCAGTGGAAGTTCCCCCTTGATCTGCAATTTGAAGGGCAGAGGTCTCTGGCCATCCGACCGCGGTTGCTGGCGGACTTTGACGACCAGTTCCCCGCTTTCAGGCTTGGTGAAAATCAGCTCACCACGAATGGAGAAGAAGTCATCACCCTCAGGCAGGGTGTCTTCCGCATCATCCTGACCAGGAGACAAGGTGCTGGGCTCCCAGACACCTGCGATTTGCAGGTGCAGATGGTCGCTTTCACGACATCGTGGATACGTGACCCAAAGGTGAGGCTCATCCATGGCCAGGTGACGCCGCATCAGAGTCAGGACACGGCCCAGCACGACCGCCTCGATCTCATGGCCGTCCGCATCCACCACAACACCACGGGTGAGCTGCTCGGGCTCAGTCGGTTTGTAGATGCCACGCACCACACCAATGGCCCGGTACTGCAAGGGTTCTGTGACCGGGGAAATCGGGTGGTTGCGCATTGAATGAGAAGTCCGGGCAAATCAAAAGCCCTCCTAACGACTGTAGCCAGCGCAGTCATTGCTTCTCACAATGAATCGAGAAACGAAGAGCGCATGCCCCTGCCAGGCCGAAAGCTGCTGTTGAGTGCGGCACTGGTTTCGGCAGCCGTTGCAGGCTGGCTGGCTTCGAGCTCACTGGCGTCGATGCGTGCGCAGACGGACAGCGGGATCGACTCCGATCCGCAGGTCAGCGAGCTTCTCGACCAGATGCGCAGCGGCGAACTTCCGAGCCGAGATCAGCAATGGCTGCTGGGACACCTTCTTGATCTTGGACGGCTTGAAGAGGCTCAACTGGTCCTGGCCCCTCTGCTGGAACAACACCCCCATCAGATTTCTCTGATGTTGCTGATGGCCGACTTGCATCGCCGCACCGGTTCGCCTGAAAGGGCGATGAAGGATCTTGATCAGGTGCTGGCCCTGCAACCGAACCATTCCGAAGCCATGCAGATGCGGGTTCTGGTGGACCTCCAGCGGGGCCGAGTCAGCGAGGCCAGAGGTTGGCTTCAGCAAACGTTCCAGGCTTTACCGGTGGCCCAACGGACCTCCGTTGGGCTCCTGATGGCGGATCTGGAATTGCATCAGGGCCACCACGACCGAGCGACAGCCCTCTACCGGCAACTGGCAGGGGAATCAACAAGTGATGCCCGACCCGTTCTGGCCCTTGCCATGTTGCGCGGGGAGCAGGGACGGGCCGACGACATGCAGGTGTTGCTGCATGAAGCTCGGCTTCGGAGGGGACCTGAGGCGGTGAAGGATCCATTGATCGATGCCGTTGGGGCCCACTGGGGACTTCAGGCTCAGAGACAACGTCCAGCAGGTTGAACTCGGGTCTCTAGGGAGACACCCGCTGAAAATCCTTCAACGCTGCATCGATTGCATCCGATGGATCGGTGGCATCGTTCATCGACTCGGATTGCCGCAGTCGGTTGATCAGATCCATGGGGTTGGTCGCATCCAGTAGCGGCCCGTTACCGCCATCGGTGCCGTTTCCAAAAATCTCCTGCTCTTCGTTCAGGTACGTGGGGTCGGTCTGAGCGATCGCTCGTCCAATCCCTGAAAACAGTGCCGTGACGAGAATCAGAACAACAGCAGCGGAGCGATGAGGCATCAAAGTCACCACGGTGCGGCGATGCTAAGCCTCACTTCTGGATAAAGCTCAGCTGTGCGGATTGCCACCTGGAACGTCAATTCTGTGCGCACCCGGCTGGAGCAGGTGCTGGCGTGGCTCGAAACGGTCGAGCCCGATCTGCTCTGTTTGCAGGAAACCAAGGTTGACGATCCTCTGTTCCCCGTTGCAGCTTTCGAGGCTGCCGGGTGGAACGTCCAGATCCACGGTCAGAAGTCGTACAACGGTGTGGCTCTGTTGAGTCGCGAGCCGGTCGAAGACGTGCGCTTCGGCTTTCTGGGTGAGCTGCCGAATGACGCAGACGCCGATCAGCTGGGGCAACAGAAACGGGTGATCAGTGCTCTCGTGGAGGGAGTCCGCGTGGTCAACCTCTACGTGCCCAACGGTTCAAGCCTCGACTCAGACAAGTATCCGTACAAGCTCACCTGGCTGGCCTGCCTCGCTCGCTACCTCAACGCTCAATCGGAACGGGGGGAGCCGCTCTGCGTGGTGGGTGACTTCAACATCGCCCCTGAAAACCGGGATATGCACGACCCGGAGCGGCTTACGGGCGGTGTCATGGCCACGGCCGCAGAACGTGAGGCATTGAAAACGGCCCTGGCAGGTCGCCTGGCCGATGTGTTCCGGGTGTTTGAACCGGATGCAGGCCACTGGAGCTGGTGGGACTACCGAACAGGAGCCTGGGATCGGGATCGCGGCTGGCGGATCGATCACATCTATTTATGCGAGGAGCTGATGTCCCTGGCCCGCAGTTGCACCATCCACAAAAACGTGCGTGGAAACAGCCAGCCCAGCGACCATGCCCCGGTGAGTGTTGAGATCGACTGGCCGCCCGCAGAGGACGAGGACGCACAAGACGATGACCTCTTCTTCTGAGGTTCAGACCCGCTGGCTCAGTGAGAAATGGGTGGCGATGGCAGCACCTCAGTCAGCGAAATATGACGCTCAACAGTCAGACCGTCACAGTCGCAACCGAGCAGCGGCTGACGGACGAAAGCGATGTTTCAAGGGGGCCACTGAAGGCAAAGATCCCTCTCCAACACTGACAAGTCATGGGTCGTTTCCCTTCTGCCGATCCATGCCCTCCAGTGACGCAATCGGTGTCATCCGATGCGTTCGGGATACATGCCTGACGGAAGCGGCCAATCCTGGGCCAGGATGTTGCACGGTTTGCATCAGCCCCCCTTGGCGTCGGTCCCCGTGACAACACCCGCGTTGAACACCACCCGCTCCCAGGCCATCTTCGGTGAAGCCCAGGGCCTCATGCCCGGAGGCGTCAGTTCCCCGGTGCGCGCCTTCAAATCGGTTGGCGGCCAACCTCTCGTGTTCGACCGGGTCAAGGGGCCCTATGCATGGGACGTGGACGGGAACAAATACATCGATTACATCGGCAGCTGGGGACCGGCCATCTGCGGACATGCCCACCCTGAAGTGATCGCATCTCTTCAGGAGGCGATTGAGAAGGGAACGAGCTTTGGAGCCCCCTGCGCCCTGGAGAACACCCTGGCGGAAATGGTCATCGAGGCCGTCCCCAGCGTGGAGATGGTTCGTTTCGTCAACAGCGGCACGGAAGCCTGCATGGCCGTGCTCCGTCTGATGAGGGCTTACACCGGTCGCGACAAGGTGATCAAGTTCGAGGGCTGCTACCACGGCCACGCCGACATGTTCCTCGTCAAGGCCGGCTCAGGCGTGGCCACCCTGGGACTGCCCGATTCCCCGGGAGTGCCGCGGAGCACCACGGCCAACACGCTCACAGCCCCTTACAACGATCTGGAAGCCGTCAAGGCGCTGTTCGCCGAGAATCCCGATGCGATCTCGGGTGTGATTCTCGAACCGATTGTTGGAAACGCCGGCTTCATCCAACCGGAGCCAGGCTTTCTCGAAGGACTGCGCGAACTCACCAAGGAAAACGGCGCCCTGTTGGTGTTCGATGAAGTGATGACGGGTTTCCGCATCAGCTACGGCGGGGCTCAGGCTCACTTCGGTGTCACACCCGACCTCACCACGATGGGGAAGGTGATCGGTGGAGGTCTGCCGGTTGGTGCCTACGGCGGTCGGGCCGACATCATGTCGATGGTGGCTCCTGCGGGGCCGATGTATCAGGCCGGCACGTTGAGCGGCAATCCGCTCGCGATGACTGCCGGGATCAAGACTCTGGAACTTCTCAAGCAACCTGGCACTTACGACAAACTCACCGCCACCACTCAGAAGCTGGTGAGCGGCATCAAGGACGCTGCCCAGTCGGCCGGGCTGCCGATCACAGCCGGGAGCGTGAGTGCCATGTTCGGCTTCTTCCTCTGCACCGGTCCAGTCCGGAACTTCGAGGAAGCCAAGGCCACGGATGCCGAACGTTTCGGCAAACTTCACAGGGCCATGCTGGAGAGAGGGGTGTATCTGGCACCCTCGGCCTTCGAGGCGGGGTTCACGTCCCTGGCTCATTCAGACGCCGACATCGACGCAACGATCAATGCCTTCCGCGAAAGCTTCGCGGCCGTGGCCTGATTCAAAGACCAGTGCTGGCCGACCTGCCACCGTCCATTCCCCTGGTCTGCACCATCCAGACCGTTGAGACGTCGTGGTCGCATCAGCCGATTGCCGGCATCCGTGAACTGAAGCATCAGCAGTTTGTTGTTCGCGGAGGGTCAGACCCGGTGATCGAACCCCGCACAGTTGTGGACAGCAGAATCACAACCCTGGTGGACCGGTTCAGCAGTTCCGGAGTTGACCGGAGTGATCCCTTGAAGGCCACCTATCAATGGACATTCACGGCTCCGCTGGGCCTGCTCGAGTGGTCGGACTCCAACGGTGGGGAGGGCAGTTCATCCGAATCAATGGTGATCGTCAGCGGAGCCCTGACCATTCACAACCGAGCGACGTTCGAGCTCAACCAGCAGTCGCGGCTTACGGAAGCCAACGGCACCAGAACGCTGAACACGCTCCAGGAATCCGCCAAGGGTCGGTGCCTGAACCAGGGGTGAATCCCTGATTGAGCGCCTGAAGCTCAGTTCGAATGAGCCCAGCGGGCCAGAGCTTTGTCGGGATCGACGATCTCACTCAGATCTGCAAACACGAACTGCTCCCACCCATCCGCCGGCAAACCAGCGAACAGCATCAGATTCAGCGGATACTGCTCCGAATCCGTGCAGCGGCGGAAGTCATCGCGGAACAGGAATGTGGGCTTGCCCAATGCGATGGCAGCACCCAGTTCCACCATCACGCCCTCATCCGGTGGCGTGCCATTGACAATCGCGAACAAGGCATCGGCGTCGCGCACATCCTGCAGATCGCGTTGAGCAACGCGGTAAGCCCAGCCCGTCTCAGCCAGGTCCACCTGACCGTTGCGGGCGAACGGTTCCCACACCTCCAGCCCGAGCGATTCCAGAGCCAACACAAACTCCGGCAACAGCAACCGTTTCCATTGGGCTGAAAAGCCGTAGGGGGAGGCGAGATAAATCGTTCGACTGGTCATCGGGTTCCCCGGCGTGAATCCTGGTAGGCGCGTTCATCGGCCCTGGCCAGAGTTTTGTTCTCCCATGGGAACAACAGCCATTCCGAATGATCCGTGACCACTGCCGCCTGCCACCAGAGCGGTGGTCGCTTGCTGACCCAGACAGCAAATCGGGCATGGGGGCACTGGTCATGCAGGGCTTCAAGCGTCCGCCCTGTCTCGTAGACATCGTCAACGATCAGGGCATCGGGGTCTGGATCAGAGAGCAGTGGTTGCTGCAAGGCATGGCTCAGGGCCACCGCCAGACACAGACCACCCCTGGGGACCCCATAGATGCCGGTCATCGGTGTCGTATCGAACTGCCGGGCCAGACCCGCAACCGCCTGATCAAACTGCGTCCAGCTGAGCTCTCTCATGGCCGGGAGAATGGCACGTGATGCATCCGGAAACAGCATGTCCAGCGACGTACCAGCCCAGGAACAGACCCGTAAATGGTTTCGCAGCCATTTGCTGAACCGCGAAGTGGAGCTGCAGGACCTTTATGACCTTCCTCAGGGGGAACTGGATCTGCTGATGGCCGAGACCGCTGAGATCCGTTCCGACTCTGAAAACAAGGCACGCAGTCACGGACGCTGGTGTACGGCGGGTTATGTGCTGGAGCTGGCTCGAATCATCGATGCACGTCGCGACTGAATCGTTCAGTTGGCCCTGTGATTGAACGCTGGCTTGTTCATCCAGCCCATGTCTTGTCTGACACGAACCCGAATGAGACAGGAGTTGCTTTCCAGATAAAGGACGCGATCCTTCAGACAATTCATCATCCAAGACATGATGTTCATCACTGTTTTTGGACAGAAAGGTGGTGTCGCCAAAACGTGCAGCAGTGTGCACATCGCGGCGAGCTGGAGCCGAAGGCAAAAACGGGTGATCCTTGTTGATGCAGACCGCAATCGATCGGCGACGGCTTACGGGGCAAGAGGGCTCTTGCCATGTCCCGTCGTCCCGATAGAAGCTGCTGCCAAAGCGACGCGGGCTGCAGAAATCGTCGTCACCGATGGACAGGCCAGCAGCAATGAAGAGGAAATGAAAAATCTGGTGGAGGGAGCCGATTTCATTCTTCTTCCAACCACCACGCAAAGTCGCTCGATTGAGTTAACCGTCGAGATGTCCCAGATGTTGAAGCAATACAGGATTCCCTATGCAGCACTTCTGGTCAAAGTGGATGCACGGAAGGAATCCAGTGCGGATCAGGCCGCGGAACTGCTGCAGGGATTCGATATCACCGTTCTGAAAGCCCGGATCCCTCTGCTGAGTGCCTTTGAGCAGGCCGAAACCGAGGGAGTGACGGTGGACCAGGCCACTGACAAACGCGGCCGGGCCAATTCACGGCGCATGACAGGTTGGTTGGCGTATTGCGATGCGAGTGAAGAGATCGAAGATCTCCTGAACGACTATCGGGAACAGAATCAGACGGAATCACCGATTGGCTGGGATTTCACACCTCTGGAACATCGTCTCGCGGCATGACGGACTGATTCATTCTTCAGCGATAGTTCTCAAACTGAAGCGGAACATCCAATTCATCCTCCTTGCTCTTCACCAGCTGGATAGCGGCCTGAAGATCATCCTTGTTCTTGCCGGTGATCCGGACACTCTCGCCCTGAATCGCGACGGTCACCTTTTTCAACTCATCTCGCACGATCTTGCTCAGCTTCTTGGCGATGTCCTGGCTGAGACCCCTGCGAAGTTTCACCACCTGCTTCACCCGATTGCCCCCAACCGTTTCCGGACTCTGGAAATCAAAGATCTTCAGGGAGAGGTTGCGCTTGGTGGCCTTCGTTCGCAGAACATCCTCCACCGCCTGAAGCGTCATGTCGCTGGCTGTGGTGATGACGAGCTCGGACTCCTCAAGATCGATCTCGGTGTTCGAATCCTTGAGGTCGTAACGGTTCCCCACATCGCGACGCACCTGGTCGAGCGTGTTAACCAGCTCCTGCCGGTCGAAGTCGGAAACAACATCAAAGGAGTAGGTGCTGGCCATAACTCGCATTCCTTCAGGGCTTCAGCTTAGAAAGGCGCTGTAGAAGGAACATTTCAATGTCGCTGCTGCAGTTGTTCACCGCCACGCCTGCGGCTCCGTTTGCCTGGTCTCTCGTGCTGTCAGGCGGAAGTGTGGTGGCGAGCATCCTGCCGCTCGGCGCAGCTCGTTCGGCAGCCAACTTCGAAATGAAGGACATGGCGGCACCCCGGGCGATGTTCGAGCGATATCCAGCCTGGGGGAAACGCGCCAGCTGGGCTCATCAGAACAGCTTCGAGGCCTTCACCCTGCACGCTCCAGCAGCTCTGCTGGCTCTGATGGCAGTGATGAACGGGGCTTCGCTCCCTTCATCCGCTGCAATCGCGGCATTCGCACAGCCCGCGCTTCGCCTTGCCTACATCGCTGCCTATGTCGGCAACGTCCCACCGGCGCGAGGCCTGTGCTGGGCCAGCGGCCTGGTCTGCACGGGGATCCTTTACAGCGAAGGGCTCAAAGCACTGATCAGCAGCTGACGATCAGTCGAAATAAAGCAGGCTGACCACCTTGCCCATGTCTTCGGCGGTGCGGCAGCTTGCCAGCAAGGTCTCGCTGTCGTGAAAAGCCAGACAGATCAGCTGATCACAACGGCTGATGATCTCCTGATTGCAGAGACTGCTGGCCATGGGCAAGGGCAGATCATCCTGTTCCGGCTTATCCACAAGATGCAGCACCTGATCGAGAAGATCGCGGATTTCAGGTGCCTGACGATCGAGGCTCTGGGGAAGCAGAACAGTGAGCTGGGACGAGTTGATCTCGAGGCAACCGCGGATCACCGCCGCGTTGACGCCCTGGGAACCTGAAGTGATCAGGGAATGGCCCTCCTGGGCCAGGGAACGAGCGACCAGTTCCACCAGATGAATGGCAACGATCGGGACGTGCCGACTACCGAGAATCGCGATTCTGCGCTTGCCCTTGTCCTGCAGCAGAGCCAGTTCCTGGGCCAGGGTGTCGACCCGATCAAGGGACGGAAGATCCAGTGACTGACCCAAGGAGAACCCGCCGCCGGACTTGATCGGACGCTAGCAATGATCAGCCTGTATGAACCTGCAGGTTGAGAGCCTGGAACAGACGATCAAGATCACAGTGCTCCTCCACAAGTCGGAAGGCATAGGTGGCCTTCACCGCTTCGTGCAGACGCACATGTCCGAAGGCCTGTTCGATGACTCCCACGGTCGCGAGAGTGTCGTGATCCACCTTCAGAAGAGGGACATCGAGTTCTTCAGCCCGACTGATCAGTTGCGGCAGAGGCTCTCCCGCGCCGGTGAGAATCAGGCATTGCGTGGACGCTTCGAGGGCAGCGAACTGAATGTCGGTTCGATCAGCCCCGGTGACCACGGCCATGTTGCGACGGCGCCGGAAGAATTCCATGGCTGAATTGACATTCATGGCTCCGATGCTGAGTGTCTCCACCAACAACTCCTGACGCTCTGCACAACAGATGACCCGTGCGTCGAGACGACGAACCAGCTCCCCAACGGTGACGCTGCGCAGCAGTGGTGAACGAGGCATCACACCGAAAACCGGCAAGCCGAGGTTCTCCAGGGCGGGCACCACCTGGCGCTCCAGGCTTTCCACCTCATCGGGAGTGACGGCATTGAGCACAATCCCCACCAGGCGCTCACCGAGCATCTGCTTGGCAGCCAGCAAGGCGTCGACACTGCAACTGTCCTGCCACAGATGCACAAGAACCACGGAAGCATCCAGCCCCTCGGACAGCTGAGGCAGGCTGAGGCCATACAGCAGCCCTTCCTGAAGACTTCCCGCACACTCCAGCAACGTGAGTGCATCGTCGGAATCGATCCGACTGCGCATCAGTTCCATCCCTGAGCCGGCCGTCACATCCCCCTGGCCGAGGCGCTGGGTCGCGGTGGTGTGGGACAGGAGGTGCAGAGACGGCAGCAGCTGGTCCGGCGTCAAGCCGAGTGTGTTGCCGACAAATCGAACGTCATCGTCGATCAGGGGCTGGGGCAGCGGTCCTTTGTTGGGATCCCAGTCGAGACTCGTGGCAAGAGGCTTGCCGAACCGAATGGTCTGCCCTGCCCTGCTGAGCTGTTGAGCTATCCCCAACACGAGGGCGGACTTACCGCTGAAGGGCTCACAGGATCCGATCAGCAGGGTCGTTCCCATCGGCCGCAGACAACGTTCATATGACCTGGGAATCTAGGCGCTGTCGTCGTCCTGATCGATTCCCACCAGCAACCATTGCCAGAACGCATCCGGCAGGTCGCCTTTCTCACCAACCTGGTCATCCACCCGCATGAGCCAGCTCACAAGCTGATGGGTCACCAGATCGAAGCGGTAGTCCAACGATGGGTGAGCTGGAAACGTCAAGCGGCATGAGATCGTCTCCATCGGGGCCTGACCGCCGGTCCAGCTGAGTTGATAGGCATGACCTGATGCCCCCTCAACTGGGCGCAGACCTTCAAAGGACTGAGACTGAAGGATCGTCAGAGCCGCACTCAGATCCTCTTCACCGCTGAGACCACCGCAGTACGGCGCGTACAACGCCAGAAGAGCAGGCTGAGACACCTCGTCAACCTCTCACCAGGATTCCGTTCCAAGAATGCCCCAAGCAGAAGGAATGCCCCAGCCCTCCAAGAAGACCTCTCCCTGGCAAGGCATCCAGGTTGGGATCACCGGCGTGCGGGGGAGCCTGGGACAGGCCTTGGCACAACGTTTTCATGAGGCTGGAGCCGAGGTGACTGGTCTGACCCATGGCCAACCAGCGAGCTGTGCTGCAGGGCCGATCAAGCACTGGCTGAGCTGGAGCTGCGGACAGGAACATCTACTTGAACCGCAGCTCCGCAAGCTCGATCTTCTGGTGCTGAATCATGGGGTCAATCCGCAGGGAGATCAGAGCATCGACGCTCTCGACAAGGCCCTGGAGGTGAACGCTCTCAGCGTCTGGAGGCTGCTGCGGATCTGCGAGCAGCTCGCCGGAGATGGAACAGGGCCTCGGGAGGTCTGGGTGAACACCTCAGAAGCTGAGATCCAGCCGGCGGTCAGTCCCGCTTACGAAGTGAGCAAACGATTGATCGGCCAGCTGGTGAGCATCCGTGGAGCAGTGCGCAGCGAGGAGGAGCGGTCACGACTCGTGTTCAGGAAACTCGTTCTGGGGCCGTTTCGATCGACACTCAATCCGATCGGAGTGATGAACGCCGACTTCGTTGCTGGTCAGATCCTGTTTCAAGCCGGTCTTGGGGCACGGCTGATTGTGGTCACGCCCAATCCCCTCACCTTTGTTTTGATGCCCCTGAGTGAACTCGCACGGTGGCTCTACAGCCGAGTCCTCAATCGCCGCGATCGGTGAGGATCTCGCAACCATCACTGGTGACGAGAACAGTGTGTTCCCACTGAGCCGAGAGGGATCCATCGCGCGTCACCACCGTCCAGCGATCCTTCAGCGTTCTGCAGGCTTTGCTGCCGGCATTGAGGATGGGCTCGACAGCCAGAGTCATTCCCGCTCGCAGGGTGACGTTGGGCAGCTCATCGGTGCGGAAGTTGAACACCGATGGCTCTTCATGCAGATTGCGGCCGACCCCATGGCCCGTGTAGTCCTCCACCACACTGAATTGGTTGGCTCGGACGTGATCTTCCACCGCTCCGGCGATGTCGAGCAGCGTGTTGCCGGCTTTGACCTTGGACAGACCAGCCATCAGTGATTCCTGCGCGACCCGGCTGAGGGTCTGGGATTCGGCAGGTGCGTCACCGACACAGATGGTGACGCAGCTGTCGCCGTGGTACCCGTCGAAATAGGCACCTGTATCGACCTTCAGCAGATCGCCGTTGTGAATGACCCGTTTTGAACTTGGAATGCCGTGAACAACCTCGTTGTTGATGCTGGCGCAAATGCTGGCTGGGAAACCGTGGTAGCCCTTGAAACTGGGGGTTGCACCCATTTCACGAATTCGTTTTTCAGCAAACGCATCCAGATCGCCGGTGGTCTGCCCCGGTTCAACTCTCTCAATGACCTCACGAAGCACCGTTGCAACGATGCGGCTGGCCTCGCGCATGATTTTGATTTCGCGGGCTGACTTGATCTCAATGCCACGACGTTTCTGAATTCTTGGACCCGTCGACGTGGCTCGGGGAGCTTGGGTGCTCGAGAGCAAATCCGCGAAAAGATTCATCAACCACCACCGATCTTCATCACGCTATCAACAGCCTCCTGGAAATTGCTCTCCACTGTTGGACACCCGGCCATCGAGGAGTCGTCCCGGCAGGCGGTGGATTGCTTCAGCCTTCGGTGCGCGATTCTGATGGACCGTCGGCTCCGGAAGGTAAGCTGATTGTTTGGCGATACAACGCGGAGCTGGGATGGCAGCCGACCCAAAGGACACCACGGTGACCGAAGAGAGCAACGAAACAGCAACTGAGGCTGTTGCGACCAAGGCTGATGCAGCTCCGGCAGGAAAGCTGAGTGCCGAGCAACTCATTCGTGCGTTCGAACAGGAGCAGCAGAAGAACGATCTTCCAGACATCTTTGTTGGCGACACCGTTCGAGTCGGCGTCCGCATCAGCGAGGGCAACAAGGAGCGCGTTCAGCCCTACGAGGGTGTGGTGATTTCCAAGCGCCACGGTGGCCTCAACGAAACCATCACCGTTCGAAGGATTTTTCAGGGAATTGGTGTGGAGCGGGTGTTCATGCTCCACAGCCCTCAGGTGGCATCGATAAAAGTTGAACGGCGCGGTAAAGTTCGTCGGGCGAAGCTTTTTTATCTGCGGGAACGAGTGGGCAAGGCCACTCGCGTGAAGCAGCGCTTCGATCGCTGAGGTTTAGGCCTCGTTTAATCCATACACCAACATATTTTGTTGGTCGGGGGTTCATCGCCTTGCGCCGTTAGTTCAGTTGGTAGAACGCAGGTCTCCAAAACCTGATGTCGGGGGTTCGAGTCCTCCACGGCGCGTCCGATGACCCCCTTAGTGCAGTTTCCCGGTTCTGAGCATGGAGTTGGATCTTCAACCTGGTGATGTCGTGAAGGTGCTGGAATCAGCCGCTCTCGGCTGGGTTCGCGCCCGCGTCATTCGCGTCAAATCAGGTGGTCGAGTGGTTGTGCAAAGCGACCAGGGCAGAGAATTCACTGCCCGCGGAAACCAGGTCCGTCTCATCGAACCCGCCGGCTTCCGTCCATAAACGGTTGGCGCTCTGTTCGAATTTGTGGTTCCACCACACAGCTCCCGGGTCACCACCCGGGATTTTCTATGCAAGATTTTCTGGGGTGCGATGCATCTCCAAGAAATTGTTGTCAACACTGGTCTCGGTGTTGACGGAGGGCAGGGTGGCGATGGATACTTGATCCGTCGCTGAGGCGGCACCGATCAGCCGTTACCGGACGAGTTCCAGTACAGCTGCATTGGTTTGGGACCGTAGTTCAATTGGTTAGAGCACCGCCCTGTCACGGCGGAAGTTGCGGGTTCGAGCCCCGTCGGTCCCGTTATCAACACTCCGGTCGCCATGGTGCGCGTTCGTCTGGCCCCCAGCCCCACGGGCACGCTTCACATCGGCACTGCCCGAACCGCAGTTTTCAACTGGTTGTTTGCCCGCCACGAGAACGGCCGGTTCCTGTTGCGTATCGAAGACACCGACAAGGAGCGATCGAAACCGGAATACACCCAGAACATTCTCGAAGGCCTGCAGTGGCTCGGAATTGACTGGGATGAAGAGCCGATGATTCAAAGCGAGCGAATCGCCGAGCACCGCAACGCAATCCAGACGCTGCTCGACCGTGGTTTGGCCTATCGCTGCTATGCCAGCGAGGACGAACTGGAGGCAATGCGCGAGAACCAGAGGGCCGCAAACCAGGCTCCGCGCTACGACAACCGCCACCGCAACCTCACGCCCGATCAGGAAGCTGCCTTTCAGGCCGAAGGTCGCGAAGCCGTGATCCGCTTTCGGATCGATGACGCCGCAGAAATCACCTGGTCAGACCTGGTTCGCGGACCCATGAGCTGGCGCGGGGCAGACCTCGGCGGCGACATGGTGGTGGCCCGACGGGCTCCTTCCGATCAGATCGGAGATCCGCTGTACAACCTCGTGGTGGTGGTGGACGACGCCGCGATGAACATCACCCATGTGATCCGTGGTGAAGATCACATCGCCAACACCGCCAAACAGCTGTTGCTGTATGCGGCCCTGGATTTACCGCTTCCCAGCTTTGCCCATGCTCCCCTGATCCTCAATGCCGAAGGACGAAAACTGTCCAAGCGTGATGGCGTGACATCGATCAATGAGTTCCGCGACATGGGCTACACCGCGGAAGCCATCGCCAACTACATGACCCTGCTTGGTTGGTCGGTGCCTGAGGGAATGGAGGAACGCTTCAAGCTGAACGATGCGGCAGCCGTGTTCGGCTTCGATCGTGTCAACAAAGCCGGGGCCCGCTTCGACTGGGACAAGCTCAATTGGCTGAACAGTCAGGTTCTGCATGCTCTTCCGGCAGAAACACTTCTGCAGGAGCTCGAGCCCCTTTGGCTTGACCGGGGCTGGTCACTGCCTGACAACCCAGGCTGGAGCTTGGATCTCTGCCGGCTTCTGGGTCCATCTCTGACGTTGTTCAAGGATGGTGTCGAGCAGGCTGAGCCGTTTTTTCTCTGTCCTGAGATGCAGAGCGACGGAGTGGAGCAGCTGCAGGTTGAAGGAGCCAAACAGGCGATCTCCCATCTGCTTGAAAAGCTCGAAGCCGAACCCTGGACAGGTGAAGATCCTGAAGTCGCGAAACAACTGCTCGCGGATGCAGCCAAAGCCGCCGGAGTGAAAAAAGGAGTGGTGATGAAGAGCCTGAGGGCTGCTCTCCTCGGCCGTTTGCAGGGGCCGGATCTGATCACCACATGGTCCCTACTGGCCAGGATCGGCCAGGACCTCGCCAGGCTTCGTCGTTGTCTCGACTGATCCGGCTTCGTCGCAGTTGTCGGGCGGCGCCACCAGTTGAAGCATTCGAGCCAGGGGCTGAGCCGTCAACCCCTGCAGGCCCACCGTCATCAGAATGGTGAGGAAGACGAGTCCCTGAAGGCGTCCTGCACCGAGGATGCCTGCCTGCTCCAGACGGATGGCGAACAGGGATGCCACGGATGCCGTCACGATTCCTCGCGGTGCCAGCCAGCCGAGGAACAGCTTCTGCTGGAGGTTGAGGGGGAGTCCAACCGTGGCGATCCCCACCGCCAGCGGTCGCACCACCACCATCAGCACGAGGACACAGCTGATGCCACCCCAACCCAGCGGGCTGAGTTCAGACCAGGACACGTCGGCCGCCAGCAGAGGAAACAGCATGGTGATCGCCAGCTGAGCCAGTTCCTGAATCAGGTTGTCCAGCGCTTCGCTGTAGGGCGTTGGCCTGCGGCCCACAACAAGCCCGGCAGCCACTGAGGCCGGCAGAGCTGACTCCGGCAGCAGCCATTCGCTGACGCCATACATCAGGAAAAGCATTCCCAGACTCAGCTGAAGAGGCAATCCCGATGCCTTGTCGGGATCCAGACGACGCAACAGCTCGGAGAGCAACCAGCCGACGCTGGCACCGATCACGATGCCCCCGCCGAGACGCTGCAACAGGCCCAGAGCCACCTCGCGCCAGCCATGGAGATTGCCGAGAACAAGTTCGAGAAGCAGCAGAGCCAGCACGGCGCCGATGGGCTCGAGCAACAGTCCTTCGGCCTCCAGCACATCGCCGAGGGGAGGTGCCAGCTTGATCTGGCGCACCAGAGGCGTCACCACCGTCGGGCCGGTGGCCAGGACGATGGCACTGAAGACAGCAGCAACCGACCAGCTGAGACCGGCAAGCCAGTGCGCTGCCAGCAACCCTGCACCCAGGGAGATCATCAGGCGCAGGACGGCGATGCGCTGCACCGTGGCGCGAATCGTGTCGCCGGGGAGCCTGAGATTCAACCCACCATCGAACAGCACAAGGCTGACGAGCAGACCAACGACCGTTCCAAGGCCAGGCCCCAGGTCCAGAGGCTCCACAAGACCAAGGCCCGATCGACCGATCAGCAGTCCGGATAACAACAGGAGCACAACCCCTGGGAGTCCGGACAGGGCCGCAACAAAACGAGCAGCCGCTCCGGAGAAGACCGTGATTCCCCACAAAAGACCCAGCCGCTCAGGCGTCATCAGCGGATGAGAACTGAGGTTCCACGCGAAGGGCGATCACAGCCTCAGGCCGGACAACCAGATATTCACCGTCAAGGTCGCTGATGGGCACATTGACAAACCCACCCTGGCCCGCAGCATTGACCAACCCCTGATACCACTCCTGGAACAGCTCGAGGCGTGGGAAGAACACCCGCTCGGACTGACCTCCCGCCAGGTGAAGATGCACGGCATAGCGTCGTGGGGTTCGAGGCATCAGCGCGAGCGATGGTGCTTTGACGTGTAACAAGGATGACGGATCACCGAAGGACCTGCCCAGGTGAATGGCTTCAAGCCCATGGCTCTTGGGGCATAGAGGGGATGGCGCGGCTGCCCGGAGCCGGTGAGCCCCAGCATCAACGGACCGGAGCTCTGCGCTTGTCGATCCGCACGCAACAACAGCTGTGGGGTCAAAAGGGAGCGAACCAACTGATGTCGATCACGGCGACCGCCACCGTTTCCCCATCCACACCAGAGATCCCAGTCCGATGATTCGGCCCAGCGATGACACCACTGCTGAAGGACGGAATCTCCCCAGCTGCCGACGGGATCATCACAGCGAAGCAACGCTGCCGGCGACGGGGTGATGCGAGCGAACAGATTGACAACGGCCAGGGCGTCGTAGCCCCAGCTCCGGGCGAACCCGACAAGACGCCGGAGCGTCGGATCATCACGATTGCCATCAGCGCGCGATGGGTTCAGTCCAATGAACAGGAGTGTCCGCCCTCGGGATCCCCAGCTGCGCGTCAGCCACCAGCGGTATTTCCCATCGCCACTGAAACAGGCGTCAGATTCCGAGATGAGTCCGACAGAGCTGCAGGATGCGCTGACTGGCCTGTCCATCACCGAAGGGGTTGACCGCTTTCGACATGGCTTCGTAGGCAACCGGGTCATCCAGAAGCATGGAAGCCTCCTTCAGAATGACCGACGGGTCCGTGCCCACCAGACGCGCGGTTCCTGCTTCAACGGCCTCCGGCCTCTCGGTGGTGCGACGCAGAACAAGCACCGGTTTGCCCAGAGCAGGGGCTTCCTCCTGAAGACCACCGGAGTCGGTCAACAGCAGTGTGCAACCCTTCATCGCCGCCACCAGGCGGTCGTAATCCAGGGGCTCCGTGAGCACCACCCGAGGATGATCTCCCAGGAAGCGCTGCAGCGGCTCTCGCACAGTGGGATTGCGATGCAGCGGCAGCAACAGGGATGCATCGGCATGGCTGTCCAGCACCTGACGGATGCCGGAGGCGATGTCCTGCAGTCGATCCCCCCAGTTCTCTCGCCGATGAACCGTCGCCAGGATCACGCGCTGGCGTTGCCAGTCGATGCCGTCGAACTGAATTTCGGTGGAGTTTTCCGCCATCAGCAACAGAGCGTCGATGACGGTGTTTCCTGTCACGCTCACCTGCCCCACCACACCGGACGCCCTGAGATTGGCCTCGGCCTTGGGGGTTGGAGCGAAGTGAAGGCTGGAGATCTGCGACAGCAGTCTCCGATTGGCTTCCTCAGGGAAAGGATCCAGGAGGTTGTCGGTCCTCAGACCGGCCTCCACATGCCCAACCGGTATCTGCTCGTAAAAAGCTGCCAGACCTGCCGCAAAAGCCGTCGTTGTGTCCCCCTGCACCAGCACCAGCTGCGGCGGATAGAGCTGAAAGTCATCGCGCAGTCCCTGGAGAGCAGCGCAGGTGACATGGGTGAGCGTCTGACGGGGAGCCATCAGATTGAGATCCTGGTCAGCCTTCAGCCCGAAGAGATCCATGACCTGGGTCACCATCTCGCGGTGCTGTCCCGTGAGCACGACACGGGTGTCGAGGGCATCGCAGAGCTGGAATGTCTTGATCACCGGGGCAAGCTTGATTGCCTCCGGGCGCGTGCCCAGCACGATCGTGACCCGGGGCTTGACCACCGCTTCAACACCAGAGTTTTTGAACTTTAAGGGCGTTTGTCAGCAGAAACTTGCCAGGCCTGGCCGGGCGACGATCCTTGAGAGAGAACCTTGAATCGGCCGTGGCCCAGCCTGTGTTCCCGCCCAGCTTTCCGCCACGGCAGAAGCTGGCGCGCCAGCCGGCGGATCCCTCTACGAGCGACCGTTCCGCATCTGACAGCGGCCCAACCCTTGAACAGATCGTTCGTGCAGCCCATGAGCAGGGACATTCCGATGTCCACCTCGGTGTTGGGGAATCACCCCGCTACCGAGCACGGGGTGAGATTCAAACCACTGACTGGCCCGCCAGCGATCGAGCCACCTTCGATCGCTGGCTGCACGAAATCCTCTCGCCGCAGCAGATCGACAGTTTTCTCAGAGAGAAGGAATTCGACGGATCCCACGCCTTTTCCTTCGTGCGAGTCCGCATCAACCTGCTGGACTCCCTGCGGGGGCCAGCCATGGTGCTGCGTCTGATTCCGCAGACGATCCTGACGCTGGATCAGCTCAATCTTCCAGCTGTGCTCACCGAGCTCGCCGCACGTCCCAAAGGGCTGATCCTGATCACAGGACCGACTGGATCAGGCAAAAGCACAACCCTCGCAGCGATGATCGACTGGATCAATCGCCATGAGAACCGCCACATTCTCACCATTGAGGATCCGGTGGAATTCGTTCACGAGAGCCGCTCATCCCTGATCCGCCATCGTGAGGTGGGCATCCACACGCTCAAATTCCACAACGCCCTTCGCGCTGCACTGCGGGAGGACCCCGACGTGATCCTCGTGGGTGAGATCCGTGATCAGGAAACACTCTCCACCGCACTGGAGGCAGCCCAGACTGGGCACCTGGTGTTCGGCACGCTGCACACGAATTCAGCGGTCAAAACCGTGGAGCGGGTGCTTGGGATGTACCCACCGGAACAGCAGGACAGTGTCCGCCGGTCGATGGCCGAATCACTTCTGGGAGTTGTGGCTCAGGGACTGATCCGAACCACCGATGGTCGACGTGCGGCATTTCACGACATCCTGATCAACACCGATGCCTGCAAGGACTACATCCAGCGCGGTGCGCTGGATGAGGTGGAGGAGATCATGGAAAGGAGCGGGTTCGACGGCATGGTCACCACCAACCAGTCGCTTCAGAAACTGGTGGAGGAGGGACGTGTCGAGAGCGAGCAGGCCGTTGCCGTGAGCCTCAAGCCGAATGAACTGGCCCAGGCATTGCGCGGACGCAGCTAGTCAGGTTCCCGTGAAAACACGGGCGATCAACACAACACCCAGACCAGCGGACAATCCGACCATGGCTAGACGTCCGTTCCAGATTTCCGCCTGGGGCGTGAACCCGCGTTTCCAGGAATTGAGTTCGTCGGCGCCAACGGGCACGGGGTTGCTGGTAGGCCCCTTAGAAGACTCAGCCATAACATTGATGGCGTAACGGATATTGATGTTAAGTCGATTGTTCTGGAGAGCGCTTTCACCCTGCGGCGCAGGCTCAGAAAACCGCCGTTGAGCTGTCGTACAGAGCCGCCGCATCCGTGAGGGGCCAGCGGGCAGCCACACCCGTCTGGAGAGACGTGCTCTGAGCACCTGAATGCAGACGCATCAGAGCAGCGGCACCGATCATCGCGGCGTTGTCCGTGCAGTACTCCAGAGGTGCGATCGACACCTGAATCCCTTTCTGAGCGGCCCGCTCCAGCATCAGAGTTCTGAGACGTCTGTTGGCAGCCACGCCCCCCACCATCACCAGCTCGCGGATGCCGTGGTCCACCGCACACCGCAGACTGCGATCGACCAGCACATCAGCAACCACCTGCTCGAAACTGGCGGCGAGGTCCGCCAGCGGCAGATCGGAATCTCGGCACGATTCGGTCTCAGCCTGCACGGTGCGAAGCATGGCGGTCTTCAGTCCGCTGAAGGAGAAGTCATAGGGGTGAAAACCTCCGCCAGGCAGAGAAATTCGACCCTTCGGCAATGGATAGCGCTGACTGTCTCCAGCTTCAGCCGCCAGCTGAATGGCGGGGCCTCCCGGGTAACCAAGTCCCAGCAGTCGAGCCACCTTGTCAAAGGCTTCTCCCGCTGCATCGTCGTGGCTGCGGCCGAGCCGTTCCTTCTCGCCATCCGCGCCGACACGGATCAGTTCGGTGTGGCCCCCGCTCACCAGCAAAACCAGATAAGGGGGCCTCGGCTGCCGCTCCGCCAGCTGCACGGATGCCAGATGTCCCTCCAGATGATGCACACCCAGGAACGGTCGTTGATGCAGAGCCGCCAGAGTGCGACCGGTGACGGAAGCCACCATCAAGGCTCCTGCAAGGCCGGGCGCAACCGTTGCGGCCACGGCATCAACCCGATCGAGGGACTCACCTGTTTCGTCCAGCACCTGTTCAATCAGGACCGGCAGAGCTTCGACATGGCGTCGGGAGGCAATCTCAGGGACAACCCCACCCCAGCGGGCATGCTCTTCAACCTGGGAAGCGATTCGTGAGGCGACAACGTCAAAACGACCATCCGCCAACCGGCGCACGAACGCTGCAGCCGACTCGTCACAACTTGTTTCGAGGGCAAGGACCGATGTCATCGCGGTCGTGGGCGTCCCCTACTGTCCAGATGTGACATCCTGCCCTTTCAAGGGCAACAACAAACAGGAATTGTTCCGATGCGTCGTCTCTTCGCAATCCTGCTTTCGGGTCTCCTGGTGTTTGGCTTCGCTCCCGTCGTCAAAGCTGACGTTGCCGGCCTCACCCCTTGCTCCGAAAGCGCACGCTTTCAGCAGCGTGCAGCCGCAGCATCCACGCCCCAGGCCAAGGCTCGCTTCGAGATGTACAGCAAAGCCTCCTGCGGCGCAGACGGACTGCCTCACCTGGTCGTTGACGGTCGCTGGAGCCATGCCGGCGACTTTGTGATCCCTGGAATCATGTTCCTGTACATCACCGGCTGCATTGGCTGGGCAGGGCGTGAATACCTGATGGCAACCCGTGGCAAGGATGCGGCAATGCAGGAAATTCAGATCGATACAGGTCTTGCGATCAAGTGCTTCATGAAGGCTTCAACCTGGCCTGTCGCTGCCATTGGTGAACTTCGCGATGGAACACTGGTTGTGTCCGACAAGGAAGTAACGATTTCTCCTCGATAAATCCTTCGTTCAACGATTCACCCTGTCTGAATTCACCCATGAAAAAGTTTCTATCAACGGCCCCAGTTGTTGCCGCATTGTTTTTCACCATGACGGCAGGAATCCTGATCGAGTGGAACCGCTTCTTCCCGGATCTTCTCTTCCACCCGATGTGATCACACGTTCATAAAAAAGCCTCCTCGTAACGAGGAGGCTTTTTTATTGGCCTCGGTTCAACCAAGACCCATCAACTGTTCCAAACGGAGCAGGGCCTGATCGAGATCGTCGTTGACAACGACGGCATCAAACTCCGCTTTGGCCTCGAGTTCCTCCTTGGCTCGAGCCAGGCGCCGAAGAATCGCCTCCTCCTGATCAGTGCCTCTGCCGCGGATCCGCCTCTCAAGCTCCTCGAAGCTGGGCGGAGCCAGAAAGATCTGAGCAGCATCCGCAAAGCTGCGACGCACCTGCCGAGCGCCCTCCAGCTCGATCTCGAGCAGCACAGGGCGACCCGTAGCGAGCTGCGCTTCCACCGGAGCACGCGGCGTTCCATAACAATTGCCGGCGAACTCGGCCCACTCCAGCAGTCCTCCATCCGCGACCAGGGCATCAAACCGCTGCCGGCTGTGGAAGAAGTAGCTGACGCCTTCCTGTTCCCCCTCGCGAGGGCCACGCGTGGTGGCCGAGACCGAAAGCCAGACGCTCGGGTTTCTCTCCAGCAGACGTTGAACCAGGGTCCCTTTACCGACGCCGCTGGGACCGGTGATCACGGTGAGCTGACCCTGCCCCTCGACCATCGATGCCGTTGCATGGCCCAGCAGAGTAGGCACTCGCTTTCAACCTCGGGTGAGCACCAAGACAAAGCTGCAGTCCATGGACCTCACCACTCTGCGGGCGGTGCTGAACAACCTCAGGGCGCAACTGCTTCCCAGCCGCTTCGAGAAAGCCCAGCAAGCCGATGGGGCAACGCTCCAGCTTGGATTCCGCAGTCTTCAGGGGATGATCTGGCTGGAGCTGAGCTGGCAAGCGGATGCGCCCCGGTTGGTTCAGATCCCAGCACCCCCTCGCCAGGGAGCTGGGAGCACCCTGGCGCAGCAGGTCCAGCACAGCCTGAGGCAGATGGCCCTGGTCGGGCTCGAGCAACAGGGTTACGAGCGTGTGATCGAGTTCCAGCTGGCCTCTCGTCCCGGTGATGGGGTTTCCAGGGTGATCGTGCTGGAGTTGATGGGGCGGCACAGCAATCTGCTGCTGCTTGACCGGGAGCGTCGCGTGATTGCCCTGGGGCGCCAGGTCCGCGATCACCAGTCACGGGTTCGGCCCATCAGCACCGGAGATCTCTACGGACCACCGCCGGCCCTGCAGGGCCATCCACCCAGCAGCGAGGAAAGCTTTGAACGCTGGCGCGATCGTCTCAGCCTTCTGCCACTTCCACTCAGGAAAGCACTCCAGCAGACCTACCAGGGCATCAGTCCGCCGCTGGCTCGCCAACTGGCAGGACAACAGCTGAACACACCGGTCAATGAGCTCACCTCATCGGCCTGGCAAGCCCTGCATCAGCGCTGGAGGGAATGGCTCGACAGCCTCAACGCACCGCTACACCATTTGGTTGAGGACGGCGATGGCGGGTACTCCATCCACGTTGTGCCCTCGAGCGACTCCACAGCGACAGCGTCATCCGCTCAGGCCGATCTGGCTCTGCAGCTGGGGAACTGGTATCGAGAACGCCTCGACCGACGCGAGCTGAATCGGACCTGCCAGGAGCTGATTCAGCGCCTTCAGCGCTGGAAAACCAAGGAGCTCTCAGCCTTGAGCGATCAACGCAACCGGCTGGCCGCCTGCGCTGAAAGCGAGAGTCTCCAGCAGAAAGCGGATGCCCTGCTCTGCCTTCCAAGACCCAGCCGTGACGAAGTGGATCAGGCCCAGAAGCTGTATCGGCGGGCCCGCAAACTGAGACGGTCCGCGACCGTCCTCGAAGAACGAATTGCCCATCACACAGAGCGGCTGGACTTGATCTCTGGCAGTGAGGCCTTCATCGAGGATCTCCAGGCCGCCGCGTGGCAGGACATGCCCAGTCGCATCGAGGCTCTGACGGGACTGAAACGGGAGCTGGAGGATCTGCTCAACCCTGTGGGCAGGCAGGGGCAGCACCGGCAGCAGCAGCACACCCCTCAGCCCCTGGAGATTCGGAGTCCATCAGGCCTCTCCATCCAGGTGGGCCGCAACCATCGCCAGAACGAGTGGATCAGCCTGCGCCAGGCGCGAAGCGGCGATCTCTGGTTCCATGCACAGGAATGTCCCGGCAGCCACGTGGTGCTGAAGAGCTCAGCTGCGCTGGCCGAGGAGGACGACCTGCAGCTGGCCTGCGACCTGGCGGCGTACTTCAGCCGCGCCCGTGGAAATGTGCGTGTTGCCGTCGTGATGGTGGCCACCGAGCAGCTTCAGCGGATCGCCGGCGCCGCCCCCGGAACGGTCCGTCACAGCGGCGGAGAGGTGCGCTGGGGCGATCCCCAGAACGGGGAGGCGGAGCTTCGTCGTTGCAACACCCCTACCCTGGCGAGACGTGGGGCCTGATCCAACGCCCTGATCCCTGGTCCAATCAGTGCCTGACAGCTCCGACGGCCCCGTTCTGAATCCACCGCCTCCCATCCGCATCCCGCGGAAAGCAGACGACAACGAGCTGCCGAACGAGGTGGAGATGCCGTTGGTGGATCACCTTGAGGAACTGCGTCAGCGCGTGTTGCGCAGCTTGCTGGCCGTGGTGGTTGCAGCGGCAGCCTGCCTTGTTGTGGTGAAACCACTGGTGCGGTTGCTCGAAGCACCTGCCAGCGGGATTCATTTCCTGCAACTGGCTCCCGGTGAGTTTCTGTTCGTGTCCTTCAAGGTGGCGGGATACGGAGGGCTCACCCTGGCGCTGCCCTATGTGCTGTTTCAGGTGCTGGCCTTTGTTCTTCCGGGTCTGACCCTTCGGGAACGCCGCCTGATCGCTCCGGCAGTCGCTGGATCCGCCGTGCTGTTTCTGGCTGGACTCGCCTTTGCCTGGTGGGCTCTGGTGCCGGCGGCCCTGCAATTCCTGGTGACCTACGGGGCTGATGTGGTGGAGCCCCTGTGGTCGATCGAGCGTTATCTCGACTTCGTTCTGCTGCTGATGCTGGCCACCGGCCTTGCCTTTCAACTTCCTGTTCTCCAGTTGCTGCTTGGCGTTCTGGGGCTCGTGCGCTGGCGCACGATGCTGAAGGCATGGCGATGGGTGGTGCTGAGTGCCGCCCTGGCAGGCGCGGTGCTGACACCCTCCACAGATCCGATCACGATGCTGCTTCTGGGCGGAGCGATCACCGCACTTTTCATGGTGGGCGTCGGTCTTGTGGCCCTCACCGAAACGGTGCTCAGACCAGAAACTCCCTGAGCAGACTCTGGGCCTGCGGCCCCTTGGCTTCAAGCTGCATGCTCAGCGCCTTGCCCAGTCGGGGTTTGTCACGCGTTTCAGCCAGCCATTTGCGGACATCGCCGGCGAGCCCGAGACGATTTACCACATCGAGCACCTCGGCCACGTGCTCCCTGTAAGCCGATTCGTCCATCGGGAATGACTGTTGCTCCAGGAAGGCCCACATCACCTGCAGGTACAACCGCTGGCGACGCACCACCAGCTGAAGGTCGTAGGTCGCCCGCCATCGCAGTCGCAGACAGGTGATCAGCTCTTCCACACCGAGGGGTTTGGGGGCTGATTCAGCAGTCGGTTGCAGCACTTTCGAGCGCGATGGGAAGGATTGTGAAAAACCAGTCGTAGCAAAGTCTGGCAGCCGTTTGAGCGCCCATAATGGCGATTGCAACGTGCTGAATGACCGTCTGCCATGACCCAACTTTCCTCGAGCGATGTGCCCGGAATGGGTCGTCGGCAGTTCATGAATCTGCTCACGTTCGGCTCGGTCACCGGTGTTGCTCTGGGTGCTCTTTTCCCGGTGGTGAACTACTTCATCCCCCCCAAAGCCGCGGGATCCGGTGGAGGAACGAGCGCCAAGGATGAGCTGGGCAATGACATCACAGCCAGCGGCTGGCTTTCCAGCCATCCAGATGGCGACCGCAGCCTGGTTCAGGGCCTGAAGGGTGACCCCACCTATCTCATTGTTGAAGGGGCAGACGCCATCGGCAGTTACGGCATCAATGCCATCTGCACTCACCTGGGATGCGTGGTGCCCTGGAACAGCGGCGCCAACAAGTTCATGTGCCCTTGCCATGGCAGCCAGTACGACGCCACAGGCAAGGTTGTGCGCGGTCCAGCACCCCTTTCCCTGGCACTGGCGAACGTCAGCGTTGAGAACGACAACGTGTTTGTGAGCCAGTGGACGGAAACCGACTTCCGAACCGGCGACAAGCCCTGGTGGGCCTGATTCCGCTGCTGTCCATCTCCACCCACCTCACCGTCCCATGCGTCGCCACCTTTCCCTCCTGTTCGGATCCCTGATCCTGGGTCTCACCCTTCTGGTTGCTCCCCATGCCAGCTGGGCCTATCCCTTCTGGGCTCAGCAGAATTACGAAAGCCCTCGTGAAGCAACAGGCAAAATCGTCTGCGCCAACTGCCATCTGGCCAAGAAGCTGACGCAGGCGGAAGTCCCTCAGTCCGTCCTTCCCGACAGCGTTTTCAAAGCATCGGTGAAAATCCCCTACGAGGATGGCCTCCAGGAGATCGGTGCAGACGGCAGCAATGTGGGCATGCAGGTGGGCGCGGTGATTCAGCTGCCCGATGGTTTCACGCTGGCGCCGCAGGATCGCTGGACCGATGAGATCAAGGAAGAGACCGAAGGCGTTTATTTCTCCCAGTACAGCGACGAACAGTCCAACATCCTTCTCGTTGGTCCGATTTCCGGTGACCAGCATCAGGAGATTGTTTTCCCCGTTCTCTCGCCCAATCCGGCCACCGACAGCAACATTCACTTCGGCAAATACCAGGTTCACGTAGGCGGTAACCGTGGCCGCGGCCAGGTTTACCCCACAGGCGAGAAGAGCAACAACACCACCTTCACGGCGCCGGCCTCCGGTTCGGTGTCGTCCATCGAGCCCGGTGAAAACGGTGCAACCCTCCTCACCATCACAACGGCTGATGGCGACAGCATCACGGAAACCATCCCTGTGGGTCCGGCTCTTCAGCTCAATGTGGGCGATTCAGTCGAAGCTGGATCCGTGATCACCAACGATCCCAACGTGGGCGGCTTCGGACAGGTGGATGCAGAAATCGTTCTCCAGGATCCTGTTCGGATCTACGGGCTGCTTGCATTCTTTGCAGCCGTGGCTCTGGCTCAGATCATGCTGGTGCTGAAGAAGAGGCAGATTGAGAAGGTCCAGGCTGCCGAAGGCGTTTGATCGGAATGTTCTCCTCGCCCGGGCCCGAACTGTTCCAGTTCGGGCCCATCACGTTGAGATGGTATGGGCTGCTGATCGCGTCAGCAGTGTTGATCGGACTCAACCTCTCCAGTCGCCTTGCGCAACAGCGACGGCTTGAGAATGGCCTGATCAGCGATCTGTTGCCGTTGCTGGTTCTGTTCTCAGTGATCGGCGCCAGAACCTATTACGTGCTGTTCGAGTGGCGCAGCTATGCCGATCGTCCGTTGAAGGCTCTTGCGATCTGGGAGGGGGGCATTGCAATCCATGGCGCTTTGATCGCCGGGATGCTCACGGTGATCCTGTTCTGCCGTTGGCGCAGGCAGCCGCTCTGGGATGTGCTGGACGTGCTCGTCCCATCCGTTGCACTCGGGCAGGCCATTGGCCGTTGGGGCAATTTCTTCAATTCCGAAGCCTTCGGAGTGCCAACGGATCTTCCCTGGAAATTATTCATTCCCTACGGAAGTCGACCGTTGGTCTATGCGGATGCCGAGTACTTCCATCCCACGTTTCTCTATGAATCGCTCTGGAATCTCGCTCTGTTTGCACTGCTGATCACGCTGTTCCGCCGCGGACAGTCCGGAAGAACTCCGCTGCCCGCCGGTGCCTTGAGCTGTCTCTATCTGGTGGGGTACAGCCTCGGGCGGGTGTGGATTGAAGGGCTTCGCATCGACCCTCTCTGCATCGGTGCCCTGCCTCCTGCCTGTGAGGGAGGCCTGCGCATCGCGCAGGTGATGAGCGCGACCCTCGCCCTTGGCGGTTGCTTTGGTTTGTGGTGGCTATATGGAAGGAAGAGATCCCTGCCCGACGCTGCAGGCTCCCAGCGTTGAACCATCCCATCAGTTTCGTTGGAGCCGGTCCCGGGGCTCCCGATCTGCTCACCCTGAGAGCTGCCGAGAGGATTCGACACGCCGACGTTCTGATCTGGACTGATTCACTCGTCAGTCCGGAGATCGCCGCGCTGGCAAAAGGAGACTGCCTTCAGGTCCGTACCAGTCGCCTGACTCTCGAGGAGGTGGTTCCTCAACTGATCGAGCACCACAGGGCTGGTCGCCATGTGGTGCGCCTTCATGACGGGGATACGGCGCTTTACAGCGCCATCAACGAACAGATCTGTGCGTTGAACGATGAAAACATCCCCGTGGAAGTGGTCCCTGGGATCAGTGCCTACCAGGCAGCCGCTGCTGGATTAGGCAGCGAACTGACCACTCCCGGTCTTGTGCAGACCATTGTTCTCAGTCGAGCCGGAGGACGCACCGGAATTCCCGAACGGGAGCAACTGCATCATCTGGCTTCCCTGAGGGCAAGTCTCTGCCTCTATCTGAGTGCACGACACGTTGAAGAGGTTCAGACCACACTGCTTGAGCATTACCCAGGCGACACCCCTGTGGCCGTTGGATATCGGGTGGGTTGGCCCGACCAGTTATTGGAGGTTGTTCCTCTCAATGAAATGGTCGAGTTCACCCAACGGCATGACCTGATCCGCACAACGCTGTATGTGATCAGTCCTGCTCTGAACAGGAGTACAAGCCGTTCCCGCTTGTATTCACCCGATCACGACCACCTGTTCAGACCAAAACGCTGAAGGTGGTGGTTTAGGATCATTTTGTGCGGGCGATTAGCACAGTGGTAGCGCACTTCCTTCACACGGAAGGGGTCACTGGTT
>CAJWZW010000007.1 GCA_913050565.1 uncultured Synechococcus sp. | reverse complement strand
CCATCACCCAGCTTTGGTAGGCGTAGACGAGATCGGAGAATTCGAGTTCGGGATCATTCAGATCCAGGGCCATCGTGAGAATCGCCAGTGAACTCAGTCTGACCTTTTGAAGGAGAGGATGGAAAGCATGGATTCCGCTGATTCCACCGGCCTTCAGGCCACGTTGTTTGACTTTGCCATTGGAGAACTGGTGCGCCAGCACAGGGGCAGCTTTCAGCCGTTGTGGACGGTGGACAGCTGGGTGAAGCTGCTGATCTGGTTGTCACTCAATTGCGGATGCTCGGGGGATGAGGCAGGGATGGCCCGTTTCGTCGAGGCTCTGGGCTCCACGGTGACCACCCGGATGCGACGGGTGTTCTTCGAGCGGGAGCTCGAGGATCTGGATCTTCAGGTGATGGCTGATCCAGCTGAACAGCAGGTGCTGGTGTTGCCGATGGGACCCGGCGTCCCCCTCGATGTCGAACGCGCTGCAGCGGTGATCGAGCGGGTGCAGCTGCAAGGCCTGGTGGTGGCTGATCGCAGCCGATGGCAGGTGCTGGATGCCGTTGTGGCCGTTCCACGACTGGCCGCAGACCCATGAATCTGATCGGGAGTTATCGCAATGCGGGCTTTGAGGCCGTGGCCGATGCCGTTGTTGAGTTCTACGGTCGCCGGGATGATCTGAGGCGAGCTGGTGTGGCCTTCGGATCGGCAGGGGATGAACAGCCGGCCAAAGAGAGCACCGACATCAGCCTGGTGGCGATCGATCGCTCCGAACCGGAGTCCTTTGCTCTGGCGCAGTTGGTGCTGCGAGGGGTCACCGCCGGGTTGCAGCGTTACCTGCAGGAGCGGCCCAAGTTCCAGGAGTGCTGCCCGGATCAGAGCCTGTTTGTGAATCCGATTTTCAACCTTCAGCACTACGCCCCAGGCGAAGGTTTCAAGCGGTGGCATTGCGACTGGACCATCAGCAATGAGGCCACTGAACCTGTTCACCGTGTGCTCGCCTGGATTCTCTACTGCAACGACGTGGATGAGGCGGGCACCGAATTCCACTGGCAGGATCACCATGAACCGGCCGAGCGGGGCAAGCTGGTGGTGTTTCCCGCTGGCCCTTCTCACATTCACCGCGGAAGGGTGAGTGAATCAGACAGCAAACTGATCGCCACCGGTTGGATCAATGCCGGAAGACAGGCTGACTACCTAAGGCGTCTCGCCGGCTGATTCGGTTTCTTCCGCCTGAAGCTGCCGGGGTGAACCACCGATCCGAAGGGTTTCGTCTTTTGATGGAGGCCATTCCATCGGATACACCTGTTGCTGGGGGAAGGGAATGCCGATCCCGTTCTTTTCGAAGGCTGTCCAGATCTCCTGGCGAAGATCGCTCCCAACCCCGAAGGCATCGAGGGGGTTCCGGACCCAGAACAGCAACTTGTAGTTGATCGAGGAGTCGGCGAATTCAATCGTGAATGCAGCAGGGGCTGGGTAAGACAGAATTTTCTCGTGTTCCTTGGCGACCGCTTCCAGGATTGCGATCACCTCTCGAGGTTCATGGTGGTACGCAGCTCCCACCACGACAGCGTCCCTGCGTGAGGTTTCCTCAGCGGTGTACGACTCGGCCTCCTGAGTGAAGAAGTTCTGATTGGGAATCAGCAGTTCCGCTCCATCCCGGCCGCGGCGCAGTTGGGTGGCCCGCATCCCCAGTTTCCGCACCGTGCAGGGATCTCCGTTGATCATCAGGATTTCGCCCGGGCGTACAGAGCCTTCAAACAGCAGCCAGAGACTGCTGATGAAGTTGGAGATGATCTCTTTGATGCCGAATCCGATGCCCACCGAGAGGCCACCGGCCACCGCCACCAGGGCAGTGCCGTTGATGCCGATGTAATAAGCCACTCCCATCACCCCGATCGCGATCACGGAGTACTGGAAAATCACCTCCATCGCCCTTTGCCTCTGAGGCTTCAGACCCAGGAATGAGCCCCCCAGCCATGCCACAAAAGCCGCAGGTCTGCGGGCGTATGCGGTGATCAGGTAAGTGACCACCAGGGCTGTGAGGAGCTTGCCCACGGTGAGGGTCACCCCAAAAACCTCTCCGATCTCAATGATCGAAAGAGACTGACGACTGCCGAGGATCTGAAAAAAACTCAGGACGGAGAAGATCAGCAGAATCGGCCTGAACAGCGATCGATCAAGTTCTTCAACAGGGAGCTTCGGGAACCGCCGACTCAGCAGCAAATTGGCTGGTTCAATCAAGCGCCAGATCAGCCATAGCAGTGCCAGGTACTGCAGATAGCCACCAGGCACACCCACCAACTTCATCGCGAAGCCCAGCAGGATCAGGAGTCCTGGAGCGATCAGGGGGGACACACTGCGGAGAAACTCGGAATTCACTCTCCGGGTCAATCGACTCCTTTTGTCCAGGACCACCGTGATCACCACAATCGCCACCTGCACCAACACCGCGGTTCGTTGCAGGTAGCCCAGCCAGGTGATCAGTTCTCGGCTCAGAGCCTCAAGCATCAGTTCTCCTCCCTCAGATCTCTGAGAATGGCTTTGGTGCTCTCCTGCGGCGTTGCAATGTCATAGATGGTGTCGAGCAAAGCGTCGGAGACTTTTTCGTATTTCAGGGGATCTCTGAAGATCAGAGCCTTCACGCGAACTGGTTTCAGGCGCTTCTCATTGGACTGGGCAAAGTTGTTCAGGGCTTCGCGGCCCCCAGGAATTTTGGAAGCAACAATTGCGGCAGCCTTTTTGCTGACGGGCATGGCGCTGGAGCTCATCAGGGAATAGGTCTTCTGTGCCCAGGGTTTGGTGATGAACTCGAGCATCACAAGGGCTTTACGTCGTTGAAGTGGACTGGAGTTCTTCCCCAGTGCCCACACCTCAAGCTTTGTGGAAGCTCTGCGGCGTTCTGCAGGGCCTTGTGGAAGAGCTGCGATGCCGAGGTTGTCACCCATCTGCGCTTTCAGTCGCTTCAGGTTGCTGCTCCAGCAGGTGATCCAGTCCAGTTCGCCCTTGATCAGGCCCTGGCGAAGGAGCTTCTGACTGTTGAGAAAGCGAATGTTCTGCTGATAACTGGATCCCACCAGCCATTGCAGCCAGGCCGTGACCCTGGCACGACTTTCATCACTGACGGTTGAGCCCTTGATAGCGGCTTGGAAAGCAGGGGTGGCGTTGAAAGCCTGAGCACTCCAGTAGAGGTCTTTGAGCTGGATGGCCAGGCCGAAGGTGGAATCGCTGCTGGTCTGTGCCAGTTCATTCAGGCTGCCTGGCGGGGCAGGGAGTCGACTCTTGTTGAAGCAGGCGAGCTGCACGAACTGCTGCACCGGCCGAGCGACCAGGGCACCGTCTTCCGCGGTGACAAGGTCCAGAAAGCTTTGCGGCGTGTCCTGGCCGTTCTTCAATGGGAGGCTGATCGGATCGATCAGGTCGAGCCTGTAGAGCTCCAGGGCTGTCTCGCTGTCGGTGACGATCAGGTCTGGCCCGAAGCCACTCTGGGTTCGCTGATTGATGTGCTGAACAAAGTTCCTGCTGGTGAACAGGGTCAGCTGCGGGTAGATCTGTGGATCAAGGTCCCGGATCTGTCGGAACACCTGATCTGAGATGTCGGTCAGCTCGTCATAGTCCTCACTGGTGATGCCATCGCTTCTGTCGATGGTGCGGATGATGTCCACAACGGCAGGCCCGTTGACCGCTCCGCAACCGCTCAACAACCAGCAAGCCAGGCCTGTGAGCAACGATCGGTTGAACGCAGCGTTCATAAGTTCCCGGACGTCCGCTGAGGTTAAAGACGGACGGCAGGGTCGGCAGGATCTTTTGCGAGCATGGCCGGATCAACGTTCTGCCTCCTGTGCCCGAACTGGCCAAGACCTACGACCCGGTTGGTACGGAAGCGCGTTGGCAGCAGGCCTGGGAGGACCAGGGGGCATTCCACCCTGATCCGCAGGCGTCTGGCGATCCGTTTTCTGTGGTGATACCGCCACCGAACGTCACCGGCAGCCTGCACATGGGTCATGCCTTCAACACGGCGCTCATCGACACGATCGTTCGCTACCAGCGCCTGGCTGGAAAAAATGTGCTCTGCCTGCCCGGTACGGATCATGCGTCCATTGCCGTGCAGACGATTCTCGAGAAGCAGCTGAAGGAGGAGGGCAAAACACGCCGTGATCTCGGCCGAGAGGCGTTTCTGGAGCGGGCCTGGCAATGGAAGTCTGAAAGCGGTGGGCGCATCGTTGGCCAGCTGCGGCGCCTGGGTTACTCGGTGGATTGGAGGCGACAGCGCTTCACCCTGGATGAGGGGCTGAGCGAAGCGGTGAAGGAGGCCTTCGTCCGCCTGCACGAGCAGGGGCTGATCTACCGCGGTGAATACCTCGTGAACTGGTGTCCCGCCTCCGGTTCGGCGGTGAGTGACCTGGAGGTGGAGATGAAGGAGGTGGATGGCCATCTCTGGCATTTCCGCTATCCACTCAGCAGGGGTGAGGGCTATCTGGAAGTCGCCACCACCCGCCCCGAAACGATGCTGGGCGACACGGCGGTGGCGGTGAATCCCAGCGACGAACGCTATGCCCACCTGGTGGGCCAGACCCTGACGCTTCCCTTTGTGGGGCGGGAGATCCCGATCGTGGCCGACGACCACGTGGAGAAGGATTTCGGCACCGGTTGCGTCAAGGTGACGCCCGCTCACGATCCCAACGATTTCGCCATCGGCCAGCGCCATGGTCTGCCGCAGATCACGGTGATGCGCAAAAACGGCACGATGAACAAAGAGGCCGGTCAGTTCGAAGGGCTGGATCGCTTCGAGGCCCGCAAGGCGGTGGTGGCCGGTTTGGAGGAGCTGGGGCTGCTGGTGAAGGTGGAGGACTACCGCCACAGCGTCCCCTATTCCGACCGCGGCAAAGTGCCGGTGGAGCCCCTGCTCTCAACCCAGTGGTTCGTGAAGACCGAGCCCATGGCGGCCCGTTGCCGCGAAGCTCTTGAGAAGCAGGATCCCCGCTTCATCCCCGAGCGCTGGGAGAAGGTGTACCGCGACTGGCTCACCGACATCCGCGACTGGTGCATCAGCCGCCAGCTCTGGTGGGGCCATCGCATTCCTGCCTGGTTCGTGATCAGCGAGACCGGTGGCAGGTACACCGACACCACGCCCTACGTGGTGGCCCGCAACGAAGCCGAAGCCCTGGAGAAGGCCAAGGCTGAGTACGGCACGGCGGCGGAGATCGAGCAGGACGAAGACGTGCTCGACACCTGGTTCTCCAGCGGCCTCTGGCCCTTCTCCACCCTGGGTTGGCCCGATGCCGACAGTGCCGATCTCCAGCGCTGGTACCCGACCAGCACGCTGGTGACGGGTTTCGACATCATTTTTTTCTGGGTGGCCCGGATGACGATGATGGCCGGCGCCTTCACCGGTGAGATGCCGTTCAAGGACGTCTACATCCACGGCCTGGTGCGGGATGAGCAGAACCGCAAGATGAGCAAGAGCGCCGGCAACGGCATCGATCCGCTGCTGCTGATCGACCGCTACGGCACCGATGCTCTGCGCTTCGCCCTGGTACGGGAAGTGGCCGGTGCGGGGCAGGACATCCGCCTGGATTACGACCGCAAGAAGGACACATCGGCCACGGTGGAGGCCTCGCGCAACTTCGCCAACAAGCTGTGGAACGCCACCCGTTTCGCGTTGATGAACCTGGGCGGCGAAACGCCGGCCCAACTCGGTGATCCCGACCCCGCTGCCCTGCAGCTGGCGGACCGCTGGATCCTCTCCCGTCTGGCCCGGGTGAACCGGGAGACGGCCGAGCGCTACAGCAGTTATGCCCTGGGTGAAGCGGCCAAAGGGCTGTACGAATTCGCCTGGAACGACGTCTGCGACTGGTATCTGGAGCTGAGCAAGCGCCGGCTCAACCCTGGTGAGAACCCCTCAGCTGAGGCCCTTGCCGATCAGCGGGTGGCCAAGCAGGTGCTGGCCAAGGTGATCAGCCAGATGCACCTGATGCTGCATCCGCTGATGCCCCACCTCACCGAGGAGCTCTGGCACAGCGTCACCGCGGCATCCGAATCCACGTTCCTGGCGTTGCAGCCCTGGCCGGCGCTGGATGAGAGCGTTCTCGATGATGCGCTGGAATCCTCCTTCGCTGAACTGATCGGCGCCATCCGCGTGGTGCGCAACCTCCGTGCGGTCGCCGGGCTCAAACCCTCGCAGTCCGTGCCGGTGCGTTTCGTCACCGGCCGCGGCGAGCTTGCTGAAGTGCTCACCCAGGGCCTGGCCGACATCACTGCTCTCACCAGGGCTGAATCGGTGGCGGTGATGGCTCCCGCCGATGCCGATGCCGCGCCGGTGGCCAAGGCTCTGGCGGGGGTGAGCGGTGAGCTTCAGGTGCTGTTACCGATCGAGGGCCTGGTGGATCTGGAGGCGCTCAAGGGCCGTCTGGAGAAAGACATCGCCAAGGCGGAGAAGGAGATCAAGGGCCTGGCCGGCCGGCTGAACAATCCCAACTTCGCTGATAAGGCGCCGCCGGAGGTGGTGGCGGAATGCCAGGCCAATCTGGCCGAGAAGCAAGCGCAGGCGGATCTGGCCCGCAAACGCATGGCCGACCTCAGCTGAATCGGTGATTCAGGTTGATGGGCTGAACAAGATCTACCGGGTTGCTGAGAAGCAGCCCGGTTTTGCAGGCACGCTGCGCCACTTTGTCCGCCGTCGTACCCGGGATGTGATGGCGGTCCAGGACGTGTCGTTCTCAATCGAGCCAGGAGAGATGGTGGGTTTTCTCGGGGCCAATGGGGCCGGCAAAACCACCACGCTCAAAATGCTCTGCGGGTTGATCCATCCCAGTGGCGGACGGGTGGAGGTGGCGGGGTTCAGTCCTCAGCGGCGCCAGGCGGATTTTCTCCGCCGGATCACGCTGGTGATGGGGCAGAAGCAGCAGCTGCTCTGGGATCTGCCGCCGATGGATTCGCTGCGGGTGAATGCGGCGGTGTACGGCATTCCCGAAGCTGTTGCGCAGCGGCGGATTCGCGATCTGGCCGACCTGCTCGAGCTGGGGGAGGAACTCAGCCGCCCGGTACGCAAGCTGTCGCTGGGCCAGCGGATGAAGGCCGAACTGCTCGCCGCACTGCTGCATGAACCGGAGGTGCTGTTTCTCGATGAACCCACCCTTGGACTGGATGTGAATGCCCAGGCCCGGGTGCGTCAGTTTCTGGCGGAGTACAACCGCCGCACGGGGGCAACGGTGCTGCTCACCAGCCACTACATGGCCGACATCACCGCCCTCTGTCCCCGGGTGCTGCTGATTCACCAGGGGCGTCTGTTCCATGACGGACCGCTCGAGGGTCTCGCTGAACAGCTGGCGCCGGAGCGGGAAGTGCGGTTGGAGCTGGAATCGCCCGGTGAGCCTGAAGCATTGGCTGGCTTTGGCCGCATCGAGCGGATGGAGGGCTGCGAGGTGCGCCTGCTGGTCCCTCGGGATCAGCTCACCGAGGTGGTGGCGCAGCTGCTGGAACGCTTTCCGGTGCGCGACCTTGATGTGACCGACCCACCGATCGAGGAACTGATCGGTGGGTTGTTCCGGCAGGGGCGCGTCTGATGCGGATCTTCGGGCTCAACCGGCGGATCATCCGCGTTCTTCTGGGGTCCCAGTACGCCCACATGCTCGAGTACCGGGCTGAAATCGCCCTCTGGGCCCTCTCCGGTGTGTTGCCGTTCATCATGCTGAGCATCTGGAGTGGCAGTGAGGCGCGGTCGGGGTTGGGGCTGGATGGTGTGGCGCTGGATCGCTACTTCCTCAGTGCCTATCTGGTGCGGCAGTTCTCAGTGGTGTGGGTGGTGTATGCCTTTGAGGAGGATGCTCTGCTGGGGAGGCTGTCGCCCTATCTGCTGCAGCCATTGCACCCGCTCTGGCGATACGTGGCCGCCCATCTCGGCGAGCAGCTCACCCGTCTGCCCTTTGCGGCCCTGATCGCTGCGGTGTTTTTCGCGGTCCAGCCCGCCACCTTCTGGTTGCCATCTCCAGGAGGATTCCTGCTGGCCTGGCTGGCCACCTGGCTGGCATTCGCAATCGCCTTTTTGTTCCAGAGCCTGATTGCAACCCTGTGCTTCTGGAGTGAGAAGGCCAGTGCTCTTGAGCGGTTGCAGTTCATCCCGTTCGTGTTCCTCTCCGGTTTGCTGGCGCCGCTCTCCGCCTTCCCACCGGTGGTGCGGGCCTGGGCGCAATGGACTCCCTTCCCCTATCTGATCGACTTCCCCGCTCGAGTGCTGGCTGGGCAGTCGGTTGATCTGATGGCCGGCTTCGGGGCCCAGCTGGCCTGGATTGCCGTGCTGTTGCCCCTCGTGTTGGTGCTTTGGCGGGCCGGCGTGCGCCGTTACAGCGCCATGGGGGCCTGATGGGGCGCTACTGGCGAACCCTGCGGCGCTTCTGGAGCACCGCCCTGGCGGTGCAGCTGGAGTATCAGGCCAATGTTCTGATTGAGCTGCTGGCCGTTGCGATGAGCCTCAGCGGAAGCCTGTTCCTTTTATCGCTGTTTTACGGCCCCGATCAGACCCTCGGAGGTTGGAGCTGGGCCCAGGCCCTGATGGTGCAGGGGCTCTACACCGTGTTCGACGGCATGGCCAGCACCTGGTTGCGCCCGAACCTTGGGGCGATCGTCACCCATGTTCGGGAGGGGACCCTCGATTTCGTGCTGTTGAAGCCGATCGACAGTCAGTTCTGGCTGTCACTGAGAACGCTTTCCCCCGCTGGATTGCCGGAGATCGGACTCGGTCTGGGGCTGCTGGCCTGGGGCAGCCTTCAGGCCGGTGTGGTGCTGACGATTCCATCGCTGTGCATCGTCCTGGTGATGCTGCTGGCGGGTGGATTGATTCTTTATTCGCTGTGGTTTCTGATTGCCGCCACAAGCATCTGGTTCGTCAAAACCTGGAATGCCACCGAGGTGTTGCGCGCTCTGCTGGCCTCTGGACGCTATCCCCTCAACGCCTATCCACCGGCCCTGCGAGTGCTGTTCACCTTTGTGTTGCCTGTGGCTTTCCTCACCACGATTCCAGCGAAGGTGCTGCTCGATTCAGCAGGGACGCCGATGTTGCTGGCCGGACTGGGGTTGGCGGTGGTGTTTTTTGCAGCAGCTCGTTCGTTCTGGTTGTTTGCGCTGCGTTTTTACACCTCAGCATCCAGTTGAGTGCAATGCTCCGCCCTGTGGGTGGGTGTTTTCGTTTGATGTCCCTGTTTCAGCACTGGCTTCCGGATGCGTTGGAACTGCTCCGCTCCCCAGTCGGTGCGGTGCTGTTCATTCCGCTTTACGCCTTGTGGGTCACCTTGCTGTTACCCGGGGTGTGGGCCTCCATGCTGGCCGGTGTGCTCTATGGCACCTGGGTTGGGAGCGTGCTGGTGTTCTTCGGAGCCTGCCTGGGTGCTGTGGTGGTGTTTCTGCTGGGGCGTTCCGTTTTGCGCTCGTGGGCGCAGCGGCGCCTGGAGCAGATCCCCAAGCTTCAGGCCGTGGAGCGGGCGGTCAGCCAGGAGGGGCTGAAGCTGGTGCTGCTCACGCGCCTGTCGCCGGCTTTTCCGTTTTCATTGCTCAACCTGGCCTATGGCCTGAGTGACGTGAGCCTGCGTGATTACAGCCTTGGATTGATCGGAATCCTTCCGGGCACGGTGTTGTTTTGCGGTCTTGGTGCGCTTGCAGGTGACGTGGCTCGCTTTGGTGATGTGCTCGGGGGCCAGGCCGATGCCGGTACCTGGGCGCTGCGCGTGATTGGGGTGCTGGCGACGCTTGCTGTGGTGTGGCTGGTCAGCAAGGCGGCACGGCGTGCACTTCAGGATGTGGAGTCGTCGCTCTGATCAGGATTCGGCAACGGCCAGTCGCGAAGTGCCGCAATCACAACAAACCAGATCAGCCGCAACCGAGCTGGAAATCCAGCGCGACGCTGCAGCTCAGCAAGCTTGGCGCGACCACAGTCGGTTTTGATCCAGCGATGCAGAGCAGAGTCAGGTTGGTTCATCACTGCAGCATGGCGGTGAGGTCGTCTTCGCTGAGAACGGCAACCCCCAGGCTCTCTGCTTTGGTGAGTTTGCTTCCGGCCGCTTCGCCGGCAACGACATAGTCGGTTTTTTTGCTGACGCTGCCGCTCACCTTGCCGCCGGCTCCCTCGATCAGCGCTTTGGCTTCGCTGCGGCTCAGGGTCGGCAGGGTTCCGGTGAGAACCAGGGTCTTGCCCTTGAAGACGCCGTCCACCTCAGCTCCGGCTTGGTTTGCGGCCTCCTGCTCGGAGGCACTCGCCTCCAGGGAGAGGCCGACGCTGCGCAGGTCCTGGAGCAGCTGTTGGTTGGCGGGTGTGCTTAACCACTGGCCGAGGCTGGCGCTGATTTCCGGGCCAATTCCGTGCAGTGTGGCAATCCGTTCCGGTGCGTCCAGAGCCGCTGCACCAAGGCTGTCGATGCTGAGGAAGTCGGCAGCGAGCGCTTTGGCGTTCACCTCACCGATGTGACGGATGCCAAGGCCGTAGAGCTGGCGATACCAGGGTTGCTGTTTCGAACGGCTCAGGGCCAGCACCAGATTGGTGGCCGATTTTTCGCCCATCCGCTCAAGACTGGCGAGCAGGGCTGCATCCAGGCGGTAGAGATCGGCCAGCGAGCGCACCAGGCCCCGTTCCACCAGCTGTTCGATCAACTTGCTGCCGAGGCCGTCCACATCGAGAGCTCCCTTGCTCACCCAGTGACGCAGGCCGCCGCGCAGGATCGCTGGGCAGCTGCTGTTCACACAGCGGGTTGCCACCTCATCGCCTTCGCGCACGAGAACACTGCTGCATTCGGGGCACTGATCCGGAAGCTGCACCACGTCGGCGTCGCCGGGTCTGAGCTCCGGCAGCACGCGAACCACCTCCGGGATGATTTCGCCTGCCTTGCGCACCACGATGGTGTCGCCCAGATGCAGATCCAGCTCAACGATCCGGTCGGCGTTGTGGAGGGTGGCGCGGCTGACGCTGGTGCCGGCCAGAGCCACGGGTTCGAACTCCGCCACCGGCGTGACCGCACCGGTGCGGCCCACCTGAACGCCGACCCGTATCAGACGTGTTGGGGCTTCTTCGGCTGGGTATTTGAGGGCGATCGCCCAGCGTGGCGCCTTCTGAGTGAATCCGGCTTCATCCTGAAGACGCAGATCGTTCAGCTTCACCACCACGCCATCGGTGGCGTAAGGGAGGTCATGGCGTTGCTGTTCCCAGCGATCGCAGAAGTCCTCGATCGCCACCAGGTCCGCTCCGAGCTCACGGTTCGGGTTGACCCGGAACCCTGCCTGCTCAAGCCACTGCAAGACAGCCCACTGGCTGCCGGGCTGCTGGCTGGCGGTGCCCGGCAGATGCAGGGTGTAGGCGAAGAAGTCGAGCCGACGTGCCGCCACCACCTTCGGGTCCAGCTGTCTCAGGGTTCCAGCGCAGGCGTTGCGGGGGTTGGCGAAGAGAGCCTCACCGCGACTGTCACGCTCGGTGTTGATCGCTGCAAAGGTGGCGTCGGGAATGAATGCCTCACCGCGGACTTCCACCCAGGGCGGGGGATTGTCGATCTGCAGACGCAGCGGGATCGAATTGATCGTTCGCACATTGGCTGTGATCTCCTCACCGCTGCTGCCGTCGCCTCGGGTTGCAGCACGGTCCAGCACCCCGTTTCGGTAACTGAGGGCCAGGGCATTGCCGTCGATCTTCAGCTCACCCACCAGGGGCAGAGATGTATCGGCCTTTCGGTCGAGCTGTTTGAGCAGCCGCTCATGCCAGGCCCTCAGTTCGTCCTTGTTGAAGGCATTGTCGAGGCTGAGCAGGCCGATCCGGTGTTCGACGCTGCTGAAGCCCGCAGCCGGCCGGCCACCCACGCGCTGGGTGGGACTGTCGGTGCTGAGAAGCGATGGATCTGACTGTTCGAGATCCACAAGTTCGCGGTAGAGGCGGTCGTAGATCGCGTCTTCCAGCACCGGGCTGTCAAGCACGTAATAGGCATGGGCCGCCCGGTTGAGCAGGCCCCGAAGTTCGGCAGCCCGCTCGCTGCGATCAGGCATTGACTCGGTTGATCCGAGCGATCCGCCACTCCTCTTCCACCTTGGTGAATGTGAAATCGAGGGGGAGTTCCTCGTCGCTTTCTGATTTCAGTTTCACGGTGAGGATCAGATCACCCTCCTGGATCCTGGGTCGCCCGGATTTGAGATTTCGGAATTTGTTCAGCTTGAGCCCGGCGAGAAAGCGGATGAACTGCTGGCGGTTGACGTGCTGTCGGTAAGCCTTGGTGGTGAGCAGGTAGGCCGCATCGATGCGGCCGGCAGCCACCTGAGTGAAGAACTGCTTGATCAGTGGATTGATACCGCGGGCGTCGAGCACCAGACGCACGGCGTTGTAGATCCAGTACCCGAGGAGAGTGATTCCGCCGGCCAGCAGAGCCTTGCTGCCGATCTCCCGCACCAAACCCAGTTCCATCAGCAGCCGTTGAAGCAGGGACGAGTCTGACTGACCACGTCAGGATGGCGCAGATTCGGATCTCCACCCTCGTGCCGTTGCAGCCGCTGCTGCCGTTGTTTCATCGCCTCAATCGCGAACACTTCGGAGGTGTGCTGGCACGGGAGGGTCAGCCCCTCAGCTCCGTGCGCTGGAGTGATGGTCGGATGAGTCGCAGTGCAGGTCACTACAAACGTGGCCCTGGAGTGGGCAACGGCCGTGGCAGCGAGATTGTGTTGTCGCGACCGTTGCTGGAACAGTTGCCTCTGGAAGCAACCGAGAGCACGCTCTGCCACGAGATGATTCATGCCTGGGTGGACCTGATCCTGCGGGAGCGTGAAGGGCACGGACCATTGTTCCGGGAGCGGATGGCGACGATCAATGCCGCCCAGGATCGATTTCAGGTGAGTGTGCGCCATCGCTTCCCGGTGCCGGCCCGACCTCCTCGCTGGTGTGCGGTTTGCCCCTGTTGCGGGAGCCGTTACCCCTACCGTCGGCGCATCACCAATGCCGCCTGTCGACGTTGTTGCGACCTCCATCACGGAGGCCGCTGGCATGTCGGTTGCCTGCTGCAGTTTGAGGAGTGGGGTTGAGATGGAGGCTTTTTTCCTGACGCTGGAGCTTGGTGGTGTGGCCATCGTGCTGATTGGCCTGCGTCGGGAGCAGTGGTTGCGTCAGCGGCGTCGGTAACGTCGAGCCATGGAAGAACGCAGAGAACGCCGCAGGGACGTCTGGCTGGAGACAGGTCGCCAGATCGTGGATGGGGTCTCCGGACGACGCCCGGGGCAGCGCCGCAGCTCTCTGGATCTGGAATCGGTCGGCCGTTGGGTTGGCGACAAGGTGGAGTGGTTGCTTGAGGAGGACGATGACTGGCGTGAACCCTGGCAGGAGCCAGCGGTGCGATCGGGTCGGCGCGGCAAGCGCCCTCTGGACGCCATTTCCCGCCGTCAGCCGCACGCTGCCCCTGGCCAACCGCAGGCTCAGCAGCCCCCAGCTCCAGTGATCTCGTCAAGGGCTGTTGATTCAGCCGAAGAATGGCCCGAGGACGACAGCTTTCGGGTGGAACGCTGGCAGCGCTCCCGCAGCAGTCAGGTCGACGCAGCTTCAGCTCCTGCTGAGCCATCGCCCGTTCGCCGAGCTCTGCCGCGTTCCAGTCGGCGTCGCGTCTGAACCCTGCTCAGCCCATGGTCACCCTGGGTTTGGGTGACGTGTTGTGAGGGGGTACGCGGTAGCTGCACCCGCGAACCTTCAGCTGTCGATTCACATCCTCCACCAGTTCGCTTGGCATCTCTTCGGCCATTTGATCAGCAGTGGCGGATATCGAAGGTGAGCCCAGCTGCAAGGCTTCCAACAGCTGGGTCCACTGTTCAACCTGAAGGCTGCGGCTCATCGGCGTGTAGCCGTTGCTGTTGAGCAATTCCGTGCACAGGGGACGGCTCCAGAACACGCTGCGGCCCTGGCCATAGGGTCCGACACTGCTTGCTGCACCGGCTTCGAGGGCAGCTGGGGTCGGCCGACCACGGCGGTCACGCCAGCCGTGGTTTTCCAGGATGCGGCCGCAGTGAAACGCGGAGATTCCGTAGATCCGGCCAAGTTCGGCGAGGCAAAGCCAGGGGCTGTTGACAGCCATGACAGAGAAAACCGATGTGCCTACATGCTCCACCCAGCACATGTAATGGCAAGTTGTCAAGAGCAAATCCCGACAAATCCGTGGAATTATTCATGAAATTTCTTGAAGCTCCTGGCGCAGCGTGGCTCCCAGCCAGGTCTCCAGCTGCGGACTGAACACCTCCCGGATCACCGTGAGGGCCTTGCCGCCTCGGAAGAAGCGGTAGTGGCGGCTCCAGAACGGGCCGCGATGACCAAAGGTGTGTTCGAGCCAGTCGGCATGCACCAGGGCCAGACCGTCCACCTCGCGGAAGAGCTCAGAACGCCCCTGGGTGAGGCTTTTCCAGATCGGCAGGTTGCGGTCCTGCAGATGCACATCCGCTTCCGTCTGGTTCCACCAGCTTTCTGCCCAGGCCATCGGCATGTCACCGCAGGTGAGCCAGACCTGGCGTCGCAGCAGAGGTGCCTGCAGTTCGGAGACCTCGGGAGGTGCATTGGCGGGTGGTTCAGCTTCCGGCTCCATCGCGATCAGATCAACCGCCACCGGTTGGCCGGTGAGCAACTGCAGGTGACGGGTTGGGCTGCCATCTCCGAGCAACATCAAACGCCACGCCCCCGGCAGCTGGCGTGGACCTTCTCCACTGAGCACGGCTTCGGTGGGTGCCTCCCACAGCTGCTTCGGGGAGATCAACAACGAGGGGTTGGAGCTCAGAACACCCCTCCCACGGCCAGGTTTTGTTGCTGGCCATTGCGACTGATCACAGCGCCTGCCTCGCTGATCGATTCCAGGACCCAGCCACTGCTGCCGATCGCTTCCCCCACCCCGGCGGAGAAGGAGTTGCTGCCGAGCTGAAAGATGGCCGAGCTGTTGCCGCCGGGGCCCTGCACCACACCACTCAGCTGAGGAATGGGTCCCTGAGGGGCTGTGTTGAGTGGGGCCGATGAGAGTTGTGCTGTTGCCAGTGGTGAAGAGGCCAGTGGGGGAAGCTGGGTTTCCTCGGTGGTGAGCGGTTCGAGCTCGCGCATCCAGGCTGGCTCAGGCGGTGGAGGCGGCAGAGCACTGCTGGCTTCAGATTTCGATGACGTTGCCTGAGGTGTTGCTGATCCAGGTGAAGACGGGCCCCGCAGGCGTTCGAGCATCAGCATGCTGCGCTCCTGGGCCAGTTGATCGCGGCTGCTCTGCCAATGGCTCAACAGCCACCCACTGCTGACGGTGCCTGCCACCGCAACGAGGGTGAGCAGGCTGATCAAACCAGTGCTGGGTTTTGGCGGTGGGCTCTGAACCGGCTGCTGTGCAGCGGGCTGAGCGGGAGCTGGGCTTGGAACCGCAGGCTCATGCACGGCCACCTCAACAGGTTCGAGAGGATCGATCTCGAAAACCTTGTTCATCACCTGCTCAGCACGCAGGTTCCAGTAGGCAGGTGATGTGGGAAACCGGACGGTCAAGACGGACCCTCGGGTCCCCAACGCTATCGAGCTTCTCTTGAGGCGGCGAGGGTCTGGCGTTGTTGTAGTTCAAGCCACATCAGCAGAGCGGTGATGTCGGCCTGGCTGACCCCAGGAATGCGGCTGGCCTGCCCAAGGGTGCCGGGTTGGATCGCACTGAGTTTTTCGCGTGCTTCGTTGGAGAGGGTGCTGATGCTGATGTAATCCAGATCCGCAGGCAGCTTGCGCAGGCTCTGACGTTTCACCTGATCGATCTGCTGCTGCTGGCGTTGCAGATAACCGCTGTACTTGATGTCGATCTCCGCGCCTTCCCTGACAGGCAAAGGCAGCTCGGCATCGGCGAGTCCATGCCGCACCAGATCGGAGGCATGCATCCCCGGCCGGCGCAAGAGGTCAGCCAGAGTGATGGAGCCCTTGATGGCAGCCCCGGTTTCCTGTTCCACCGTTGGGGCAACCGGATCACTCACTTTGAGACGCACGGTTTCCAGTCGATGCTTCTCGGTTTCCATCGCCAGGAGTTTGTCTTCGAACAGTTGCCAGCGACGGTCGTCGATCAGTCCGAGCTCACGGCCCAGGGGGGTGAGGCGCCTGTCGGCGTTGTCCCCTCTGAGGATCAGGCGATATTCGCTGCGGCTGGTCAGCACCCGGTAGGGCTCGCGCAGGTCTTTGCTCACCAGATCGTCGATCATCGTTCCGATGTAGCTGCCCTCGCGGGGGAAGTGAATCGGCTCCTGTCCACCGATCAGCCGGGCGGCGTTGACGCCGGCCACCAGTCCCTGGGCGGCGGCTTCTTCATAGCCCGTGGTGCCGTTGAGCTGGCCAGCACTGAACAGGCCTCGTACCCGCTTTGTTTCCAGTGAGGGTTTGAGCTGGGTGGCGGGCAGATAGTCGTAATCCACGGAATAGGCGGGTCGCAGCATGACCGCCTGCCCAAGGCCCGGCAGGCTGCGCAGCAGTTGCAGCTGAATCGGCTCCGGCAGCCCGGTGGAGAAGCCCTGCACGTAGATCTCCGGCGTGTCGCGACCCTCGGGCTCGAGGAAGATCTGGTGACTGTCCTTGTCGGCAAAGCGAACGATCTTGTCTTCGATTGAGGGGCAGTAGCGGGGCCCTTTGCTGTCGATCACGCCCCCGTAGATGGCGGTGAGGTGGAGGTTGTCGCGGATCAGCTGATGGGTTTGTGCCGTGGTGCGGGTGATGTGGCAGCTCATCTGCTCACCGCTCACCCAGGCGGCGGGATCAAAGGAGAAGAAGCGATCAGCGGCATCGCTCGGCTGCTCTTCCAGTTGATCAAGGGCAATGCTGCGGCGATCGACGCGGGCGGGGGTGCCGGTTTTGAGCCTGTCGGTGTGGAAGCCCAGTTGCTGGAGGGCTTCGGTGAGACCTTCTGCAGCCTGTTCGCCTGCGCGGCCAGCGGCCATCGATTGATGGCCCACCCAGATGCGGCCTCCGAGAAAGGTGCCGGCGGTGAGGATCACGGCTTCGGCGCCATAAACGCTGCCGAAATAGGTGCGGATGCCGCTGATGCGTTGTTGATCAGCGTTGCCGGTGACTTCCAGGCCAGTCACCATTGCTTCTCTCAAGGCGAGGTTGGGGGTGTGCTGCAGCAGCTGCAGCATCTGGCGGGAATAGAGGCGTTTGTCGGTCTGGGCGCGAAGGGCCCAGACCGCCGGGCCGCGGCTGGCGTTGAGGATGCGTTTCTGGATGGCGGTGGCATCAGCAAGGCGGCCGATCACCCCGCCGAGGGCATCCACTTCGTGGACGAGTTGGCTTTTGGCCGGTCCACCGACGGCAGGGTTGCAGGGCTGCCAGGCGATGCGGTCGAGGTTGAGGGTGAACAGGGCTGTGTTCAGCCCGAGTCGTGCTGCGGTGATGGCTGCTTCACAACCGGCATGACCACCGCCGACGACGATGACGTCGAAGCATTCGGTGGGGTCTGCGGAGAAGCTCATGGCTTCATTATCTGAATCGGTTTACGCCGCCAGGTTGCGGAAGCGGGTGAACTGGGGCTCGAACAGCAGTTTTACGGTGCCTACTGGTCCGTTGCGGTGCTTGGTCACGATCACTTCGGTGATGCCTCGGTCCGGGGTTTCCGGGTTGTAGTACTCGTCGCGGTAAATCATCAGCACCAGATCGGCGTCCTGCTCGATTGAGCCCGATTCCCGCAGGTCGCTCAGCATCGGCCGCTTGTTGGTGCGGGATTCAACGCCCCGGCTGAGCTGGGAGAGGGCGATCACCGGCACGTTCAGTTCCCGCGCCATCTGCTTCAGGCCCCGGGTGATGCGTGAGAGCTCCTGCACCCGGTTGTCGGAGCCTGAGCCCTCCATCAGCTGCAGGTAGTCGATCATCACCAGCCCCAGTTCCTTGCCCTGTTCCGCCATCAGTCGACGGCAGAGGGAACGCATCTCCAGCACGCCGGAGTTGGGTTTGTCGTCGATGTAGATCGGCAATTGCCCCAGGCTGTTGATGCCCTGGCCCAGCAGCGGCCATTCCTCCTGCTGCAGCCGGCCGGTGCGCAGCCGCCCCGCTTCGATGCCCACCTCCATCGACAGCAGCCTGTAGGTGAGCTGCTCTTTGCTCATCTCCAGCGAAAACACGCAAACCGGCAAATCGTGCAGCTGGGCCACGTTCTTGGCCAGGTTGAGCACGATGGAGGTTTTGCCCATGGCCGGGCGGCCGGCCACGATGATCAGGTCGCTGCGCTGCAGGCCCTGGGTCATCGCATCCAGGTCGTAGAAGTTCACCGGGATGCCCGCAACCGAAGTGCCCAGTGAGCGGCTTTCGATTTCTTCGAAGGTCTGGGTGAGGATCTCCGCTGTGGGTGTGAGGCCTTTGGAGGGCTTCTCCTGGCTGATGGCGAAGATCGATTGCTCGGCCTGATCGAGCACCTGCTCCATCGGCAGGCTCTGATCGAAGCCCAGTTTGATCACCTCATTCCCGGAGCGAATCAACTGGCGGCGCAGGAACTTGTCCATCACCAGGCGCGCCACCTGTTCGATCGAGGCGGTTGATGGCACCCGCTCCACCAGCTCCACCAGCCGATTGTTGCCGCCCACTTTCTCCAGGGCACCGGTATCCGCCAGCCAGGCGCTCATCGCCGTCAGGTCGGTTGGTTTTCCCTGGCCGTGCAACATCAGGGCCGTGCGGAAGATCTCCCGGTGAGCATTCATGTAGAAGGCTTCCGGCTGCAGCACGTCTGCAACGCGACCGATCGCCTCAGGGTCGAGCAGGATGCCGCCGAGCACCGCTTCCTCCGCCTCCAGGTTCTGGGGGGGAATCGAATCCGGCAGAGCCTCGAAATTGGGCTCCTGGTCGTTGCGGCCCTGACCAAAGCCACGGCGCCCACCTCCGACGTTTTCGCCGTTATCTGAGAGGGGGACGCTCACCATGGCGGCAGGGCGTGATGGACAGGCTCATCACTTTGGCTTGCTAAAGCCGCTGTGTCTCGCGGGGTCAGTAGCTGACCACTTCGAGATTGATTTCAGCGGTGACTTCGCTGTGCAGTTTCACCTGGACCGCGAACTTACCGGTGCGATGGATTTCGGGCACAAGGATGTCACGTCGATCGATTTCCTTCTTGGTGGCTTCCTGAATGGCATCGGCAACATCGCCATTGGTGACGGTGCCGAACAGCACGTTGTCTTCACCGGTCTGCTTTTTGACGGTGAAACGCCCGATCGTGTTGAGAGCCGTCTGGAAATCGAGGGCTTCCTGTTTCAGAGCGGCTTGACGTTCGGCTTCCTTGGCTCTGCGGTGCTCCACCTGTTTCATCACCGCAGGGGTGACTGGAACTGCCTTGCCGAAGGGCAGCAGGAAGTTGCGGGCGTAACCAGGTGCAACTTCCACCAGATCTCCGTCCTTGCCGAGGCTGAGGACGTCCTCATTCAGAACGACTTGTACACGCTTGGGCATGGGAGCGGACGGACGACGTAAACGATGCGATCAGCCACGTTACGACGTGGCCTGAGATGGGTTGAAACTGCAGAGTCAGGAAAGACCTGGCACGTAACGGGCAGTTCGGATTTTTCGGGCCAAGCCGAGTCGTTTCAGCAGCCGCACGTGCTGCCAGGTGAAATCGAACTCAAACCATCGGAGTCCATGACGAGCACTGGCCGGATGGGCATGGTGGTTGTTGTGCCAGCCCTCACCGAAGGAAAGCATGGCCACCCACCAACAGTTGCGTGAGAGGTCGGGGCAGTCGAAATTGCGGTATCCGAAAGCATGGGTGGCTGAATTCACAAGCCATGTCACGTGGTAGACCACAACCAGGCGCAACGGGATGGCCCAGAGCACAAGTCCCAGCCCACCACCATGGACCTGAGTGGCTTCTCCGATCCAGTACAGGCTGAGGCCGAGAGGAATCTGGAGCAGAAGAAACCAGCGATCCAGCCAGCGGTAGAACCGGTCAGCGCGCAGGTCTCCGGCGTAGCGATCGATCTCCTGGAGGGCAGGGATCTCATGCAGCATCCACTCGCTGTGGCTCCACCAGAGACCGCGTCCGGCGTCGTGGTGATCTTTGGGCTGGTCAGAAAAACGGTGGTGGTGTCTGTGCAGTCCGACCCATTCAATCGGGCCGCTCTGGCAGGCCAGGGTGCCCATGATCACCAGGACACGCTCGAGCCATACGGGAACAACCAGGCTGCGGTGGGCCACCAGACGGTGTAACCCGAGGGTGACCCCCAGAACGGTCACCCAGTAGAGGACGCCGAAGGCCACAACCGCACCCCAGCTCCAGAACTGGGGGAGCAGGGCAACGGTCGCGAGGATGTGGTTGACCAGCATGAAACTGGTGGTGCCCCACTTGATCTTGCGCTGACGAGCTGGCAGCGGTCCGCGCGGTGATTTCACCGCTTCGCGCATCCGCAGTACGGCGCGATTACCAACTGTCTGCGAGGAAACCAAAAGGAGAACTCCTTGGATCGACAGCGCCGCTCAAGCAGGAGTCCCGGGAGCGGAGAGTGTCGTTAGTGGACGAAATCTAAAGGAATTATCGCTCGCATTCGTGGGCGGGCGGGCAAGCTGCAGTGCTGCTCAGGCAATGGCATGAACAAGCTGGATGATTCGGCTGCAGGTCGGCTTGCTCGCGCTGAGGCCCTGGTGACGGCCGTTGCCCAGCATCAGCAGGACCTGGCCGCAAGCCGTACATCGGGTGTGAGGCAAGGCCTGGAGCGGGTTCTGGGGGCCATGGCCGCGGAACGGGTGGGAACGCAGCATTTCGCTTCCCTGACCGGCTACGGCCATGGCGATCAGGGGCGTGAGGTGGTGGATCGGGTTTTTGCTCGGGTTCTCGGGGCGGAAGCTGCTGCCGTGCGGATGCAGTTCGTCAGTGGCACGCATGCCATCGCCGCCGCCTTGTTCGGCGTTTTGAGACCTGGCGATCGTCTGTTGTCGATCACGGGTCGTCCCTACGACACTCTGGAAGAGGTGATTGGTCTGCGCAGCAGTGGTCAGGGCTCCTTGGCGGAGTTCGGGGTCACCTACGACGAGATCGACCTTTCATCCGCGGGCCATGTTGATGAGAAGGCGCTGTTGGAGGCTTTGAAGCAGCCCTGCCGCATGGTGCTCATCCAGCGCAGTTGCGGCTACAGCTGGCGGCCTTCGATCGATGTGGCGGAGATCGGTCGGCTGAGTTCACTGATTCACCGTCATCAATCCGATTGCGTGGTTTTCGTCGACAACTGTTACGGCGAATTGGTTCAGGAGCAGGAACCTCCTGCGGTGGGAGCTGATCTGATAGCGGGATCACTGATCAAGAATCTGGGCGGCACTGTTGCCCCTGCCGGGGGCTATGTGGCCGGACGGTCGGCACTGGTGGAGCAGGCCTGCTGTCGCCTCACTGCACCAGGGATCGGCAGCGAGGGGGGCACCGGCTTTGATCTCCAGAGACTGATTCTTCAGGGACTCTTTCTGGCTCCCCAGATGGTTGCGGAGGCTCTGATCGGCGCGGATCTGGTGGCTGGTGTGTTTCAGCAGCTTGGCTTTCGTGTGAATCCAACGCCCGGCGGCAGCAGAAGTGATCTGATCCAGGCTGTCTGCCTCGGCAGTCCCGACGCGTTGAAGCTGGTTTGCAGGGCCTTTCAGGCCTGCTCACCCGTGGGTGCCTATCTCGATCCAGTGCCTGCTGCGATGCCGGGCTACGCCAGTGATCTGGTGATGGCTGGTGGAACCTTCATCGATGGCTCCACCAGCGAATTCTCAGCGGATGCCCCCCTGAGGAAGCCTTTCAATCTCTACGTGCAGGGCGGCACACATCGGGCCCATGTGCAGTTGGCCCTCACCAGAGCCCTGGCCGATCTGGATGCGGCGGGGTTGATCGATCTCCCCCACACTGGAAATAGTTGTTGAGTCGGTCCATCGATGGCGTTCGAGTTTCCCGCCTCCTTCCGCTTCGCTGAAAGCCATGAGTACGCCAATGCCGACGGTGAGTTGGTGCGGGTGGGAATCAGCGCGTTCGCTGTTGATCAACTGGGGGACATCGTGTTTGTGGATCTGCCGGAGGTGGGTGAGAGTCTTGAGAAGGGAAGCAGCTTCGGCTCGGTTGAATCGGTCAAGGCTGTCGAAGACATGTACGCACCCCTGGCCGGCGAGGTGATTCAGCGCAACGAAGCGGTGCTTGCCAGTCCTGAGGAGCTCCAGAACGACCCCCATGGAGAGGGCTGGTTGCTGATGCTCCGCCCCAGCGATCCATCACAGCTACAGAACCTCATGGATGCTGAGACCTACGCCGCCAAGGTCAACGCCGGCTGAACCTCGTCTTTACGATCAGTTGGCCGTGTGACCCGTCCTGGTGACCTCTCCGTTCCTGCAGCGTCATGTCGGCCCAAGCGAAGCCGACCAGGATCGGATGCTGGCTGCCCTCGGATACACCGATATCGATGCCTTTCTGGCTGATGTCGTCCCGGAGGACATCCTTGATGCAGCACCTCCAGGCGATGTCTTACCGGAAGGGTGCAGCGAGGCCGCGGCACTGAATCAACTGCGTGACATTGCATCGAGGAATGAGAACCACCGCTCCCTGATTGGCCTGGGCTATTTCGGTACGGCCACCCCCGCATTGATCCAGCGCCATGTCTTTGAAAATCCGGCCTGGTACACCGCTTACACCCCCTACCAGGCGGAAATTGCTCAGGGGCGGTTGGAAGCGCTGCTGAATTTTCAGACTCTGATCAGCGAGCTCACCGGCTTGCCGATCGCCAATGCCTCGCTCCTGGATGAGGCAACGGCTGCCGCTGAGGCGATGAGCCTCAGCTTCGGGGTCTGCCGCCGCAGCGATGCCAATCGATTTCTGGTGGATGACGCGGTGCTTCCACAGACCTGGGCAGTGCTCCAGACCCGCGCTGAGCCGTTGGGCATTGTTCTGGAGCGGGTGGACCCGCTTGAGGCTTCGATTGATGAGAGTGCCTTCGGTCTGTTGGTGCAGTTGCCTGGCTCCGATGGACAGCTCTGGAATCCCACTGATGTGATTGCCAAGGCTCATGCGGCTGGAGTTCTTGCCACGGTTGCAATCGATCCGCTGGCCCAGACTCTGATCGCTCCAGTGGCTGATTTCGGGGCTGATATCGCCGTCGGCAGTGCCCAGCGTTTTGGTGTGCCGATGGGCTACGGCGGACCACATGCTGCATTTTTTGCGACGCGTGAGGCCTATAAGCGGCAGATTCCCGGTCGCCTCGTCGGACAGTCCAGGGATGCTGAAGGTCAGCCCGCATTGCGGCTCGCTCTGCAGACCAGAGAGCAGCACATCCGCCGTGACAAGGCCACCAGCAACATCTGCACGGCCCAGGTGCTTCTGGCGGTCATGGCTTCGTTTTATGCCGTGCATCACGGGCCGACCGGGCTGCAGAACATTGCTCGGCGGATCTGTGGACTTCGTCAGCAACTGGAGGAGGCTCTCACCGAACTGGGTTTTTCCGTTCCCAGTGGTGATCGGTTCGACACGGTGACGATCACATCCGCACTGGCGCCTGCGGTGCATCGTGCGGCGGTGGGGTCCGGCTTCAACCTGCGGGTTCTGCCGGATGGTGCTGAGCCCGGTGAAGCCACCGGTTTCGGCATCAGCCTCGATGAGTGCAGCGACGCCGCCGAGGTTCAGCGACTGGTGGCTGTTCTGGCGCAGGCTGCCGGCAAACCATCGCCAAGGCTTTCATCTGCATCCGATCGGAGTTTTGACAACATCCCCGGCCGCACCGTCCCCTGGCTGACCCAGGATGTGTTTCACCGTTACCGCAGCGAGACGGAGCTGCTCCGCTACATCCAGCGGTTGGTGAGTCGAGATGTCTCCCTGGTGCACGGGATGATCCCTCTCGGAAGCTGCACCATGAAGCTCAATGCGGCGGCTGAACTGCTGCCGGTGAGCTGGCCTGCTTTTGCCGGATTGCATCCTTTCGCCCCAGCCTCCCAGGCGGTCGGTTACCGCCGTCTGGCCGAGGATCTTGAAATCTGGCTGGCGGCACTGACGGGTTTCTCTGCTGTTTCCCTGCAACCCAATGCAGGGTCTCAGGGTGAATATGCAGGCTTGTTGGTGATTCGTGCCTGGCATGAATCCCGCGGCGATGGATGCCGCGATGTGTGCCTGATTCCCACCAGCGCCCATGGCACCAATCCAGCCAGTGCCGTGATGGCTGGTCTCACCGTGGTGGCGGTGGCCTGCGATGACGAGGGCAATATCGATCAAATGGATCTGGCAGCCAAAGCTGAGCAGTACGCCGATCGTCTGGCGGCCCTGATGGTCACCTACCCCTCGACCCATGGGGTGTTCGAGGCGGGAATCCGCAGCATCTGTGACCTGGTGCATCGCCATGGAGGTCAGGTCTATCTCGATGGGGCCAACCTCAATGCTCAGGTGGGTTTATGTCGACCGGGCGCCTTCGGGGCGGATGTCTGCCACCTGAATCTGCACAAAACGTTCTGCATTCCCCACGGAGGCGGAGGCCCTGGGGTTGGTCCGATTGGAGTTGCGGAGCACCTTGCTCCATTTCTGCCGGGCCACCCCCTTCAGCCATCCAAGGAGTCGGCCATCGGGCCTGTATCGGCTGCGGCACTGGGCAGCGCCAGCATTTTGCCGATCAGCTGGATGTATCTCCGGATGATGGGAGGTGACGCTCTGCGGCGTGCCAGCGCTGTGGCTCTCCTGTCCGCCAACTACCTGGCTCATCGACTTGATCCGCACTATCCGGTTCTGTTTCGAGGAGCCAGCGGCCGGGTGGCCCATGAATGCATTCTCGATCTGCGGCCGCTCAAGCGGGATGCCGGCATCGACGTCGACGACATTGCCAAACGACTCATGGATTTCGGTTTCCATGCTCCAACTGTGAGCTGGCCGGTTGCCGGCACGGTGATGGTGGAGCCCACGGAAAGTGAAAGCCTGGTGGAGCTCGATCATTTCGTGGATGCGTTGATTGCAATCCGCGATGAGATCAGGGCGATTGAGACCGGTTCTCTGGATGCCAGCAACAATCCTCTGAAACGGGCTCCACACACCATGTTGGCCGTCACTGCGGACGACTGGGATCGTCCCTACAGCCGTCGTCAGGCGGCGTTTCCACTTGAGGAACTGCAGCAAAACAAGATCTGGCCAGCGGTGGCTCGCATCGATAACGCTTTTGGCGATCGCAATTTGATTTGCACTTGCCCCTCAGTTGAGGACATGGCTGTGTCGATCGCCGCGTGAGGTGAGCGGAGTGCAGCTGGTAATAATTCTCTCCAACGTGTAAATTTTCACTGAAAACTAAAGTTTTGGTTTGTTTCGCACAGTGGTTGCTTAAAAAGCAACCAAACTGGTCGGCAACTGATTCGTCTGTCGGGGGGCACCATGGATCGGGACAACAACAACAATTCGGAGACTGAAACTCAGGCTGGTTTGAGTCTTCCAGTCATTTCTGGTGGTCTTGATTCAGCCCTCAGCCGTGGACACACAATCCCCGTGGAAGGAACCAACGTCGTTCGTGTTCCCTTCGGAGTGCGGCAAGCCCGTCGGATTCGCCCTGAACGTCCAGCACACTGGGCCACGCTGGTGATCCCGTTGCAGACAATGGGTGATCCAACTCCGCCGCCAGCCGCCGCCTGATTTGCTTCAAGGGTCGCTCAAGCGACCCCTATTTCGGTTGATTCCTGAGACAGCCGCCAGTCCAGCAGTGCTTTCACGTCGGAAAGAGAACAGGTGGGTGTCCGAAACGGCAGTAACTGCATCGGACTGCGTTCCGGTCTGACCAACCAGCTCTGATTGGTTTGGGGGAGCAGTAAGTAGCCGCGGTAACGCACCACGGCCTGATGACTCATTGGATGTCCCATCGCTCTAGGAATCCACTGGGTAGTGACATCGTCATTTCACTGCGCGTCCTCTGATGTGCAAGTCATTCTCTGAATCTCTTTGGGATCGTTCGAGCTTGGAGTTAACGACCCCCGCTGGTCTGCACCTTCCCTTCAGGGTTCCTGTTCAATGCCAACAGGAGTGCATCCGCAGTTCCGTTGACACCGACCAGTGTGTGTCCGCCTGTCGCCGCATCGACGATTCCCAGACCATCGCCACGCTTCAGCGGGTAGATCATTCCGTTGTCGCACTGCAGCTCCAGCGCGCCGTCGATCACCTGAATCCACAGTGCGTTGTCTGCAGTGGTTGGAAGCTGCAGAGGCCCCTCCAGCTTCGGTCTCGCTCGCCACATCCGGGTGGCGCTGGCAGTCGCCATGGCATCTCTTGGGGCATCCGGATGGATCAATGTCGTCCATTCAGACCCTATGGCGATCGGTTGTTGGTCGTAGACGGGCTCAATCCCGATCTGTTCGGGCTCAATCCAGATCTGCAGCAACCGGCAGGGTTGATTGCTTTTGTTGATTTCGCTGTGAACGATGCCGGTTCCAGCGCTCATGCGTTGCACTTCACCGGCCCGCAGCACTTCGCAGTGGCCGATGGAGTCGGCATGGGTCAGTTCTCCCTTCACCATCACGGTGATGATCTCCATGTCACGGTGCGGATGCATTCCAAATCCGCGCCCGGCAGCGATGGTGTCGTCGTTGATCACCCGCAGAGGACCAAAGCCCATCCATCCAGGGTCGTAATGATGCCCGAAGGAAAAACTGTGCCAGGAATCGAGCCAGTCCAGCTGGGTGTGAAAGCGTTCATCCGCTGGACGCAGCACCAGCGGTGGCGTGCTGGTCTGAGGTGTTGGTGGCATGGAATGTCCTCTTGCGGCGATGGGTGCTGGTTGACTCAGACCTTGAGAGGCGTCATCTGCAGAAGCAGTTGCAACAGGTTGACAATGCTGTCGTCCTGGGCTGGCTTGCTGTAGTTGCTGAGGAGCTGACGTCCAACAACCTGGGCTCCGAGGTGAGTGAGCTGGATTCGCAGGGATAGGAGCAGCTCCATGCCTCCGCCACCGGAGAACGTGGCGATGGCAATGGGATGACCATTGAACAGAGCTCGAAAATCGTCCCCTGTCACAGACAACCACGCGATGGCGTTGGTGAGTGATGGTGGGATTGAGCCGTTGTATTCGGGAGCGCAGATCACCCAGCGTGGTGCTCCCATCAGTTGTTGTTGCAATGGAGCAACGGCTTCGGGTGTGCCCCGTTCCTGGGTTCTTGGTGTGAACAGGGGCAGTTCGATCGTGGTCAGATCCAGCACCTCCGCAGACTTCCCCAGCCCCTTTGTTTGCGTTGCAAATCGTTCAGCGAGTTTCAGATTTTCGCCATTGCTTGCAGCGATCACCAGCACATCCGGGTTGATGGTGTTGTTCATGCTCTCAATCTTTCGTCCTGGGAAGCCTTGTCCAGATGGCAGATCATCGAAAACAACGATCAGATTCACTTCCTAGCCAGAGCCAATCCGCCTTGCCAGCGGAGCCTCGCTGGTTGAAGCATCAGCGATCACCAAGGTCGACGTTGCCATCTCTGAACTGTTCCGGGAAGCGGCTCGGTTGTTGTTCACACCTCACTGACAGCTGGTGTCTGTTGCAGGTGCTTCGGGTCGCATCGCGGCTTGATGGCTACAAAAACGATGGACGCAGGTCACGCCATGGTGGATCAGCTGCATTTGTTTTTGGTCCGCGATCCAGCCTTGACGCAGGGAGGCACAACCGTTGATGCAATGGTCTGGTCTTTTGTCGCAATGGTGTCGGCACTGATCGCGGCAGGTTTCGGAGCCATATATCAACCTTCCAAGAAATTCACGGCTGTCTTTCTGGCATTCAGCTGCGGATTGTTGATTTCGTTGCTCTGCTTCGACCTGATGCAGGTGGCTCTGGAGACAGGGGGGATTGTTGCTGCACTGAGCGGATTTTTTCTCGGGTTGATCACCTATGTATTGATCAACCGTCGGCTCTCTCAACGAGGGGTGAAGCGTCGTTGTTCCTCAACCTGTGGTGGATTAGGTGGGGTTGTTGCTCTGAACGCCGAACAACAGGAGGAGAAGGCAACAGCCATGGCACTGGTGTTCGGTGCTGCCCTCGACGGCATTCCCGAATCGATGAGCATCGGGATCTCCTTGCTGGACAATCCGCTGGTGAGTATGTCCGTTGTTTTTGCCGTTGGCGTTGCCAATCTGCCTGAGGGCCTGGCCAGTGGTGCCGGGTTGCGTCGATCAGGTCTGCCTGTCAGCCGAATCCTCGCCATCTGGTCCTGCGTGGTGGCGGTCTGCGTCATTGCTGCTGGCCTGGCTCATTCGCTGATGCAATCAGCGCCTGATCTGCTCAAAGCGATGACGACCGCCTTTGCCGGAGGAGGCGTTCTGGCCATGACCCTCCAGACCGTGATTCCCGAGGCCTACGAAGAAACCCATGATCTTGTCAGCGTCCTCGGTGGACTGGGATTCGCCCTGGCGTTCTGCATTGTGGTTCTGCTGCACTGACGCTTCAGAGCTGAAGTCGTCAGTAGTTGGCACCGCTGCGGCGGTGATGAACGGCGGTTGTTGAGTCGGCGTCAAAAACACCTCCGTGCGTCACTTCGGCGTACAACAGCCAATGGTCTCCGCATTCCATTCGCTGTTTCACATTGCATTCCAACCAGGCCAGAGCCTCCGGCAGCAACGGTTGCTCGGACGGACTTTGCTCCAGTTCCAGGCCAGCGAAGCGGTCGGCTCCCGGGTCGAACGGTTGCAGAAACTGCTTCATGGGACCACTTTCGCGTCCTTCTGCCAGCAGATTCATGGCAAAGCAATCACCTTTCTGCAGCAACGATTCCACGGCCCGATCCTTCGCGACGGCCACGGTCAGCCCTGGCGGTGTGAAGCTTGCCTGACTCACCCAGCTCGCCACCATCGCCCCACTGAGGTCTCCCTTCTTCGTGGTGAGGATGCTGAGTGATCCGACCACACGACCCAGGGCCTGAATGGCTGGATTGCTGCGGCTTTCACTCATCCCGCCTGCATTGCGTCGCTTGGCCCTCTGCTCGGCCTTCAGCAGTTGACGAGCGAACCGTGTGCCTGTTTCCTCAAGCTCCTTCACCTTGGTGCGGTCGGGGCTGAACTTGATTCGGATCGGATCGAATCCGAACCGGAAGCCGCCGTCGCGCAGTTTTGTTTCCAGCAGATCAACGGCCTCCCCGCTCCAGCCGTAGCTGCCGAAAACCCCGACCGGCTTGTTGCGGTCCCCCTCCGCCAGCAGCGTTCCCAGGGCTGACACCACCGGAGTCGGGGCATGGCCACCCAAGGTGGGTGAGCCGATGAGCACCCCATCTGCGCTCTGGATGGCACTGATCAGTTCATCTGCCGGAGTGAATTCGCAGTTCAGGCAGTTCACGCGGATGGTGGTGCGAGTGACGCCGCGACCGAGGGCATCGGCGATGGCGGCGGTGTTTCCGTAGGCGCTGGCGAAGAGCAGCAGCACCGTGAGGTTGGATTGATGCTGGCTTTCGCCCCAGCGGCGGTAATCATTCAGCAGGCTGCGCCAGCTGGTGTCGATCGCCGGACCGTGGGCCGGCGCGATGGTGCGGATATCGAGTTCCTCGAGTCGCTCAACAAGGAGCTCCACCTTTCGCGCCATCGGCGCCATCAGGCTGTCGTAAAAGTGCCGTCGCTCCACTTCGGTGCTGCTGCGGTTGGCCTCCGCCCAGGTTTCGGTGCAGAGGTGCGCACTGAAGAACTTGCCGCTCATCAGCAGTCCGAGGCTCTCCTCGAAAGCCAGCAGGCCACCTGGCCAGCGTGGGGTGGGAGCTGGCAGCAGCAACAGGCTGCGGCCCTGAGCAAGGGCCAGGGCTTCCTCCCGTCGAGCCACCCTCAAGGGTGGTCGTGGGGGCAAGGGAGGTTGCTCGACTTCCTCTCCTGGAGGAGCAGGCCTGCGTTGATTCCAAAGCTCGTCGATCAGCTTTGCGCCGGCATTGGAAACGATCAGTTCAAGCCCTGCGTACGTTTCCCCCAGATCCCTGAGCAGAGCAACCCTGTTCGGATTGATGTGACCCACCACCACCAGCAAGGGTGCATCAGAGGGGGGCAGAGCTTCCGCTAGTGCGGGAAGGAATGCATCGCGATAAGCAGCTCCCGGGGGGTGGACCAGGATCGCCGGCGCATCGTCGCCGGCCTCGAACAGCACACTGTTGGCCGTGCTTCCACGCTCGAGGGCGTACTCAAGTTCAAACCGGTGACGTTGCGGGCTGAGGCTCCGGAAGGCGATCACCCCTTCTTCAATCGGCAGGCGAATGGTCCGCCGTGAGTCGGAGATCTCAACAGCTGATGTCATCAATAGTGATTTCCTGTTTTGCGGTGATGAACAGCTGTGCGGCCATCCAGATCAGCCACGTTGCCCTGCTCCACAAGGGCGTAGATCAGCCAGTGGTCGGGGCCTTCCATTCGTTTTTCAACGCGGCAGTCCAGGTAGGCAAGCGCATCGCTCAGCACCGGCCCGCCCTCCGCGGCATTGTCCAGCACGCTGATTCCGGCGAACCGATCCGCACCCGGTGGGAAGCGCTTGAGGAAGTGCTGCATCAGTGGTCTGTAGTGGTCCTGACGCAGCACATTCACCACGAAGCGGTCACCCACCTGCATCAAGGCTTCAATGGCGCGGTCCTTGGCGACGGCCACACTCAGACCGGGCGGCTTGAAGCTTGCCTGACTCACCCAGCTGGCCACCATCGCGCCGCTCCGACGCCCGTCTCCCTCGCCCTGGCTGGCCGTCACGATGTAAAGCCCACCGGTGAGGCGACCGAGAGCTTTGTCGAGGTTGGCATCGATGCTGCGCAGCGCTTCGATCGACTTTTTACGGGTCAGGATCTGGCCAAGGTCGGTTCCGGACTCTTCACAGCGTTGGTAATCGCTCCCTTGCGGCAGTTGTCTGATCCGTAAGGGATCAAAGGCCTGTTTGAGCCCCTGAGCGCGCAGTTGATCGGCGACCGCATCGATCGGCTCATCGTTGCCGCCGAAGGCGTCGTAGACCCCCACCATTTGTTTCGGGTTGAGGGCAGCCAGCAGGGTGCCGATGGAGGTTTGCAGTTCACCGTCGGGTTGTTCAGGCCAGGTGGGAACCACGACGGCCTTGGCTTCGCCGATCAGCGCTGTGAGCTCCTGGGCATCGGTGGCGCGGAGATCAACCAGCTGCACCTGAGCCTCTGCTTTGCCGATGCCATGGGCAATCGCCTGGCTGATTCGATCTGAAAATCCGTACTGGCTCAGATAACAGACCGCTGCATAACTTTCTCCTTTGCTGCGCTGGCCGCTCCATTCGCGGTAGTCGCTCACCCAGTGGCTGAGGTGATGGCGAAGCAGCGGACCATGGCCCACGGCAATGGTTGTGATTTCCGGCAGCCCATCCATGCGCTTCAACGCCTGCAGCACGCTGCGTGCGTTCGGGCCCATCAAGCAGTCGTAATAGAAGCGGAAATCGGGTGCGATGGCGCCGGGATCGCTGTCAAAGACGTCATCGGAGCAGTAGTGCAGACCAAAGGCATCGCAGGTGTAAAGGATGCCTGTTCCGTGGTCAAAGGAAAAAATCGTGTCCGGCCAGTGCAGATTCGGAGCACTGAGGAATTCAAAGCGGTGATGAAGGCCGCTCTCGGGGTTGGTGCCCAGGTCCAGCTCATCCCCTGATTTCACGGCAAGGGAACGGAAAGGGCGGTGAACCTGATCCTTGAGAAACTGCAGCGCCACCTTGGAGCCAACGATCTCGATCTCTGGATTGAGGTCGATGAGGTCCCCGATCAGGCCGGAATGATCCGGCTCTGTGTGGCTCACGATCAGAACATCGATGTCTCTGGGATCGATTTGCTCCTTGAGGAGGGGAATCCAGGTGTCGCGGAACTTGGCGTGGCTGGTGTCGATCAGCGCGGTTCGTTCTCCGCGCACCAGAAACGAGTTGTAGGTGGTTCCGTTGCGCAGCCCGAATTCGATGTCAAAACGGCTGCGATCCCAGTCAAGGGAACGAATGGTGGTGGTGTCTGAAGCAATTGGTTCGCACTGCAGCGAAAGCTTGGGAGCAGCAGGAGCGACGACCATTACACGACCGTGACGGATGTCGACTTTAAGGAGATTCACCTAGCCGGGTCGCACACACTGGTGTTAACCGCAACCGTTGTGATGGCGTCATCGACGCTCAGGCAGAGCATCGGCCCCGGAATCCTGCTGGCTGGTGCCTGCATCGGTGGGTCTCATCTGATGTCGTCCACCACCGCAGGGGCCAGGTTTGGCTTCGCTTTGGTGGGTCTGATCCTGCTGACGAATCTCGTCAAATACCCGTTCCTGAGAGTGGGGACCCGTTTCACGTCCGCCACCGGGCTCTCGTTGCTGGAGGGCTTTCAGCGTCGCAATCCCGCCTATCTGCCGATTTATCTGCTGGTGAGCCTGATCACAGGCACAGCCACCATCGCCGCTGTCAGTTTTGTCGCGGGGCTGCTGCTCACCAACATTCCTGGACTGGCCGGACAGGACCCCTATGGACTCTCCATCGGGGTGCTGGTGGTGAGCGGACTGGTGTTGTTACTGGGCCATTACCGGGCGCTTGATCGACTGTCCAAGCTGCTGGTTTTTCTGCTGACGCTGCTCACGGGACTGGCCGCGGCATCCCTGCTGATACGCGGACCTGTTGGAGACGTGGCGGCGAGCTGGGTCAGCACCGATCCCACGCCCTGGACGCTGGCCAACCTGGCATTTCTGATCCCGCTCATGGGTTGGATGCCCGGACCGGTGGAGATGTGCGTCTGGCCTTCGTTGTGGATGTTCTCCCGTGCTCGGGACACGGAACACACCGCATCCCCCAAGGAAGCCGAATTTGACTTCAATCTCGGCTACGGCGTCACTGTCGTGACGGCCATGTTTTTTGTGATTCTCGGCTCGTACACGATGTACGGCAGCGGTGATGGAATGCTCGCCGGCAGCGGCGTGTCCTTCGCCCAGAAGCTGATTCAGCTCTACACCGCAGCCATGGGCGGCTGGGCGGCCTGGGTGATCATTCCGGCGGCGTTTTCAGCCATGTTCAGCACCACCCTCACCTGCCTGGATGCCTATCCCCGCAGCATTGCCGCCATCCAGGGGCTGTTGCGTCGCCACGACAGTGGCGATTCAGCGCCCGGACCGATGCAGCGCCGTTTTGACATCTGGGTGGTGGTGCATCTGCTCGCAGCTGTGCTGGCGTTGGTCCTGGCCAAAAGTGGTGGCATCGGTGTGAAGGACTTCGTGTTCGGTGCGATGACGGGCAGCTTCCTGACGGCACCGCTGTTTGCCTGGATGGCCATGGACACGATCAACAGCAGCCTGGTGCCTGCAGAGCACCGTTACGGGCGTCTGACCCGAGCATTCTGTTGGTTTGGCTTGGTGTTTTTCAGCGGATTCAGTCTCCTTTTCGTGGCCACGGCATTCTTCGGGCTGGGTACGGCTTGATCCTTGTTTGAGATTGAAACCGATAGAGATTCTTTTTAGGTAGAAAGTAAATCTCGCTTTGTTGTCGAATAATTAAATACGGATTTGAAAAATTATTTATCTTCCTGATTCCGCTTTTGCTGAATCGGTTAGATATCTATTGACAGGTCGCGATTATGGGAGGAATTAATTCAATCAAATCCTGGGTAAAGGATGCCTTGCTGATGCCATCTTGCTGAGGCCTTCTGAGCACTTTTATGGAATGTCTCCTGTTGCTTTGTACAATTCTTTATGTGTTGATTTTGGGCCACAAAAAACCCCTGCAGCAGGGCAGGGGTCTGGGTTCCGTTCTTCTGTGTGATTAGGTCGTCGCCTCCGAATGTTTTCGGGCCTGGTTGTTCAGTCTTCGAGAGTGACTGAAACACTGGTGTGCTCAACGGCCTTGCCAGCAGTGATCTCGAGGATTCCGTCGCGGTAGGTGGCCTTGATCTGGTCACGATCAAGACTGTGAGGGAAGCGGAAGCTGCGGCTCCAGGTTCCGCTGCGGAATTCGCTGATCAGCGGGGACTGGTTGTCGTCAGAGGATGCAGCCGGCCGCTGGGCGCAGATCACAAGATTGCGATTCGTGGCCTTGATGTCGATTGAATTGCGGTCGACACCCGGCAGTTCCAGACGCACGGTGTAGTTGGACTCGCTGTCGAGGATTTCGGCATTCGGGACTCGTTCGGCGCTGGCCATTTGTTGATCCAGACGCTCGAACAGATCAATGGCGGAGGAATGCAGGGTCAGCATGGTTGTGGTTCCGGAGAGTGAACATCTGCGGACTGATTGGATTGCCCGCCATCACAATCTGCGCCTGTTGAATGACAATCCGAAGTGGGAGAACCGTCCATTTTTGATCGGTCTTTACCACCTGGTTCGGTTGACACACCAGGAATGGCGTTGAAACCGAATCGGCCCGAATTCACAGCCAATCGTGATTGTTGCTGTCCCCTCGTCAGCCGGTCGGTTGTCTCCTCCCCGACCCAGTTCGATCAGCCTCCGGCTGCCATGGCCTGGAGCATCGCCTTCTGCGCACTGGCCTGTCCGTGGGCCTTGAGGTTGCCAATGAAGCTGTTGCGGGCATCCGGGAAGCGTGGATCTTCTGCGAGCGGCAGCTCGCCGGCATCATCAAGGCCGGTATCGCCTTCCAGGGCTGGCGTGATCACCACCAGATCGCCATCCAGGTTGCGGCTGTAGCGCCACCACAGAGCCGGATCCTGCACCGCTGCGTGGGGAGGCAACGGTGTGGAATCACTGAGTGGTGTGTTGGCTTTTTTGCTTTTCGCTTTTCTGGCCAGATTCGCCAGTGCCTTGCGTCGGTATTCAGCCAGGTCCTCCAGCAATCGGGCCCGATTCCGACCCCGAAGCTGAAACAGCACAAAGGGGTCTTCGCTGAAGCGGTCTCCCATCAGGAAGTAAACGGCGCTGATGTGTTTGCAGGGGTTGGCCTTGTCAGGACAGGTGCATTCGCTGCGCACCTCCTGCAACTTGAAGGGGAACAGACGTTTGCCGCTGGCGGCGAAGGCCCGCTCGATGTCCGCAGGCATGATTCCCGCCAGCAGCTGAGCGGACCAGCGCGCTTTCTGCGCAAGGGCTTCAAGCACGTAGCCCCAGTCTTCGTCGTTCAGCACGTCGAGCCAGAGCTTCACTTTGTAAGGGGTCTCGTCGGTCCCCTGCACCCGGGCATGCACCCGGCGCCCCTCAAAGCGAATCGAGGTCACATGACCTTCGCGGGCGTAGCCCCAGGCTCTCTCCAGTCGTTTTTTGAAGCGATAACCGTTGATCAGCTCCATCCACTGCTCAACCCACCAGGGCTGCTGGCCCAGTCCGTCTTCACTGAGAGAGGTGAGGTTGTTGCTGATGGTCATGGTCAGGTGTCCTCCAAGGCCAGAAGGTCTCGCAACTGATCGCCCGCAAGGCTGCCGAGCCAGTCCTCACCGGAGCCGATCACATCCTCGGCCAGGCGCGATTTCTCGCGGATCATGCGATCGATCTTCTCTTCGACGGACCCGCTCGTGATGAACTTGTGCACCATCACCCGGTTTGTCTGACCGATTCGATAAGCACGGTCGGTGGCCTGGTTCTCAACCGCCGGATTCCACCAGCGGTCGATGTGGAAGACATGGCTGGCTCGGGTGAGGTTGAGGCCCACCCCACCGGCTTTGAGTGACAGCAGGAAAAGTTGCGGACCTCTGGGATCCTCCTGGAAGCGATCCACCATCGCCTGTCGCTCGCTCTTGCGTGTGCCGCCGTGCAGGAAGGGGACCTCCGATTTCCAGCGCTGCTGCATCCAGGCCTGGAGCAGGTGACCCCATTCCGCGAACTGGGTGAACAGCAAAGCCCGATCCCCGGCTTCGATCACTTCCTCAAGGATTTCCTCAAGCCGCTGCAGCTTGGCGGAGCGTCCGAGGAAACCATCGTCCACAGCACCTTCACTCAGTGCCAGTGCCGGATGGTTGCAGATCTGCTTGAGCCGCATCAGCAATGCCAGCACCTGGCCGTGACGCTGACCGCGAGGTGCCCTGGCGATGGAATCCAGGGTGTCCTCGACCGTTTTGCTGTAAAGCGACTTCTGCTCCTTGCTGAGCCCCACCCATTCACTGAGCTCCACCTTCTCGGGCAGATCAGAGATGATTGATTTGTCGGTTTTGAGCCGACGAAGAATGAATGGACCCACCCGCCCTTTGAGGTCTCTCAGCGAGGCCATGTCGCCATAGCGTTCGATCGGCA
>CAJWZW010000006.1 GCA_913050565.1 uncultured Synechococcus sp. | reverse complement strand
GAGGACGTCAAACCATCCCCGCTGTGGCGCGCGTCCTACAGCGATCGTCATGAGAAAAGCGCTTCATGAAGCGTTACAAGGCGACTGTAGGGGCTGATTCCCGTAATGGGGACACGAATTTCAGGGCAATGACAGGGATAAGTAGATCTACTCAGGGCACACATCGGCCTTGCCACCCCACTGCTGGACATCCTCCGCGAAGATGCCTGGTGATTGCCTCTTGATCCCGTGTACGTCATCGAACTGGCCCTGCGCATGAGCCCCGTCCCGGTGTCCGTGCAACGCAAAGAGCACAGCGATGCCGAGTCGCTCTATCAGCAGATACGCCAAACACTGGAGAGCGGACAACCCAGGTTGCTTGAGGTGTCTTGCGAGAAAGTTGAAGGCAAGAAAGTCACGTTGCTGACCAGTGAGATCCTGGCCGTTCAGCTTTATGAAAAGGCTTCGGCGACGGGTGGCAGCAAGCGGCCGGGCTTTTCCCTTGAGGGTTGATGCGCCAACGGCAGAACTTCGGGTTGAAAACCTGAGTCACAGCTGGCCCGGTGGAGCAACCGCCCTGAATGGGTGTCACTTCGCCATTCCAAGGCCGGGACTGTGGATGCTGGTGGGAAGCAACGGCAGTGGCAAGAGCACCCTGTTTCGCTTGATTTCCGGCCTGCTGCAACCACAGTCGGGAAGCATCACCACATCTCACCGAGCGGCTCTGGTCTTTCAGAACCCGGATCATCAGCTGCTGCTCCCGACCACAGGAAGCGACCTGATGCTGGGGATGCCGGGGGATCAAACAACCGATGAGCGTTCCGCCCGGATGAAGATGCTGCTGAGCGAACTCGGGCTTGAAGGGCTTGAGCAACGTCCCATCCATACCCTCAGCGGAGGTCAGAAGCAGAGACTGGCCATCGCGGGAGCCTTGGCAAGTGAGGCAGGCCTGCTCCTTCTCGACGAGCCCACGGCGCTTCTGGACCCCGAAAGCCAGCGAACGGTGCTGGAGGCGGTGCAGGCCCTTTGCCGAAGGTCGCAGCAACCTCTCACTGCACTCTGGATCACCCATCGACTCGAGGAACTGGCCTTCGCCGATGGAGCTGCTGAGATGAAGGGCGGCCGCATCGGCCCCTGGAGCGCTGGCCATGAGCTGCTCCAGCACTTGCGAGCTGGGAGGCCTGGCAGGTAAGTTCTCCTGGAGCCATTCCTCGGTAGCTCAGCGGTAGAGCGGTCGACTGTTAATCGATTGGTCGCAGGTTCGAATCCCGCCCGGGGAGCTTGAAACATGAAAGCCTCAGTGTTCGCTGAGGCTTTTTTATTGACAAAAAAGGAATTTTCATGACAGCCGATTGCCCGAAGCGGAAGAATTCCTGAACACATCCAAGCCAACCGAGTGGGTTCAGCGCCGTAGAACGGTTGCAGCGCAATCGGTTTAGACGATTTTGAATAAAAACATCCGCAGAAGCGAAATCTGCAGACACCACAAAAGCTTGAGAGAATCCGTTCAGCGTCGTTCCTGAAAGACCAGCGCTTTTCTTTTTCTCAGTCGTTCTCTCGCCCGATCCATGAAGCCTTGCATCCTGTTGATCGAAGACGACCAGGACATGCGCGATCTGGTCAGCGGCCATCTCGAGCACAGCGGCTTCGATGTTCAGCGTGCTGACGATGGCATCAAAGGCCAGGCACTCGCTCTGCAATACACCCCGGACCTGATCCTTCTGGATCTGATGCTTCCGAAAGTGGACGGCCTGACGCTCTGCCAGAGGCTGCGTCGAGACGACCGCACCGCAGCGATCCCCATCCTGATGCTGACGGCCCTAGGCGGGACCAAGGACAAGGTGAGCGGCTTCAATTCGGGTGCCGATGACTATCTGACCAAGCCGTTTGATCTCGAAGAACTGCAGGCTCGCGTGAAGGCACTGCTGCGCCGCAGTGACAGAGCACCTGTCGGATCTTCAAATCACAATGAAATCCTCAGCTACGGACCGCTGACTCTTGTACCGGAGCGGTTTGAAGCCATCTGGTTCGACGGTCCCGTTCGACTCACCCACCTCGAATTCGAGCTGTTGCACTGCCTGTTGCAACGACACGGTCAAACCGTGGCTCCCTCTTTGATTCTCAAGGAGGTTTGGGGATACGAACCGGACGACGACATCGAAACCATTCGTGTGCACGTGCGACACCTGCGCACCAAGCTGGAGCCCGATCCCCGCAAACCACGCTTCATCAAGACGGTCTACGGAGCGGGCTATTGCCTCGAGCTTCCGATCGGAGGGGACCTGGATGGCCTGCAGGATGTTGTGGCGATGGCTCGAGCCGAACGCAAACAGCAAGAAGATCGGGCCAGCGCCTGAGATCAAGACACAATCAGGTCCAGCAAGGCGACTTCCCAGGCCAGCCTGGGTTGTACAAATCCACTCAGATGGCGTCTCAGCGCCTCCAGTCGATGCATGGAACTCTGACGGGCTCCGGAACGCCATAGCGTCTGTTGCCACCAGTCGATCAACCAAAGCTGCTGTTGACCGTCAAGGCATTCGCAGAGATCCCGAGCCAGGGCTAAGGCCTGCACAGGTTTCGTGGGTAGTTCATTCAGACGATCGATGAGGTCCACCGGCAGCGCATCACGCTGACGGCGGTGCTCCAGCAGAGCACCCGGAGATCCTGCCGCCATCGCCAGCAATTCCGCTGGATCATCCTTCTGCTCGCCACAGCGTTGGAGCACCTGCTGAACATCGCCATCACCAAGGCGCAGAAAACGAATCAACTGACAGCGGGAACGAATCGTGCTGAGCAGCCGTTCCGGGGCAGCTGAGAGCAGGATCAGCAGTCCATGCCCAGGCTCTTCCAAGGTTTTGAGCAAGGCATTGGCTGCGGCTTCAGGCATGGCTTCAGCCGCTTCGATCACCACCATTCCACGCTCAGCTTCAACGGGTTGACGCGCGAGAAATCGGCTCACACCCCGGATCTGCTCAAGCCGAAGCTGAGGAGGGGATCGGCGACTGAGTCCGGCCTCCTCCGCCTCGGAACAGCTCAGCAGGCGTCCCTGATGCTGGTACGTCGGCTCCACCCACAGCAGATCCGGGTGGTTGCGCTCCATCAGGCGTCGCCGCTGGCGAGAGGACAACACCCCACCAGACAGGACCCCCTCGAGAAGGCGGAGCGCAGCGAGACGGCGACCCACACCTTCAGGACCGGCGAATAAATAGGCAGGTGCCAAACGCTGCTGCTGCAAGGCGGCTGTCAGCAGATTCACCGCAAGGGGCTGACCGATCAAATCGGTGAATAAATCACCCACTCCATTGCTCCAGCAGAACCTGTTCCAGACGCCGGCTCACATGCTCAGGCGCACCGGCTGCATCGACCCGGCGCCAGCCTCTGTGCTGCGCCAACTGTGCAAAACCATCCCCAACGCGAGCCAAGAACGCCCGACCCTCAGACTCGATCCGATCAGCCGTCTCCCCGCGCCGTCGCCGCAAGCTCTCCTCCAGAGACAACTCCAGCCAGAAGGTGAGGTCCGGTTGCAAACCGCCGGTGGCCGTCTGCTCGAGCTGATCGATCAACAAGCGGTTCATGCCGCGGCCATAGCCCTGATAAGCCAGGGTCGACCCCGAAAACCGGTCGCTGACCACCCAATCACCCCGCTCGAGTGCCGGACGGATCAGCGTTTCAACGTGCTGAGATCGATCTGCCGCATAAAGCAGCAATTCAGCGGTGGGCGCAGGGGCGACATCAGCAGCTGGATGCAACAGCAGCTCACGCAAAGCCTGGCCAAAGGCTGTTCCTCCGGGTTCTCGGGTGCGCAGGACCCCAGCACCAGCCGGCATCAGACCAGAGGCGGGAAGCCAGCGCACAAGATGTTCCAGCTGCGTGGTTTTGCCACACCCGTCGATCCCTTCAAGGACGATGAAACGCCCCTTCATCGGATCCGCAGCGCCAGTGCGTTCAAGACCACCGTGATTGAGCTCAGCGCCATCAGCAGCGCTGCAACAGGTGGTGAAAGAAGCAATCCCTGGCCGGGAAGCAGCACTCCCGCGGCGATCGGCAGGGCAATGAGGTTGTAACCGAAGGCCCAGAAGAGGTTCTGACGCACCTTGGAAAGGGTGCGTCGGGCCAGCGCCAGTGCCTCCGGCAGGTTGTCGAGACGATCACCCAACAGCACCAGCCCGGCTGTGTCCTGAGCTATCTGCGTCCCCGTGCCGATGGCGATTCCGAGATCGGCCGCCGCAAGGGCGGGTGCATCGTTGATGCCATCACCGACCATCGCCACCGTTCCACCGCCCTGAAGTTCCTCGAGCCTCTCTAATTTTTGCTCCGGCAGCATCTGCCAGCCCAGTGATTCCACTGAGAAACCGAGCTGCTCACCCAGTCGACGCACCGGTGCCTCCCTGTCGCCGCTGAACAGAGCCAGACCCAGGCCCTGCTGTCGCAGACGCTGTAAGGCGGGCTCCACATCCGGACGAAGCTGATCTTCAACCTGGATGAGTCCAAGCAGGGTTTGACCCGAAGCGACGGCCACCACGGAACCCTCAGCTTCGGACAGCCACTTCAGCGCCGCTGCAGGGATTGTGACGCCAGCGCTCTGCAGCCAATCGGGTTTACCGGCGCGAATCAGATCCGAACGGCCTGCAAGCTCACCCTCGAGACCTGAGCCGGAAATGGTGCGCACTGAATCGGTTTCCAACAGCGGCAGATCACGACGCTGGGCCTCCTGCAGCAGTGCATGGGCCAGGGGATGGCGGCTGCTGACCTCCAGGCTTGCCGCAACTTGCAGCAGAGCATCGGGATCATCACCCTCAACCGCCGTAACCAGGGGGCGACCCAGAGTGAGCGTGCCGGTCTTGTCAAACACCACCTTCTCCAGTCCAGCGGCGGTCTCGATCACATCACCACCGCGAAAAAGCCAGCCGCGACGGGCAGCCAGACCCGTGGAGACGGTGATGACCGTGGGTGTGGCCAGACCGAGGGCACAGGGACAGGCCACCACCAGTACGGCGATCGCCAGCTGCAGAGCCAGACCCATCGGCGTGGTCGCGGCGCTTCCGAGACCAGCGTGGTGCATCCCATGGCCATCCATCGCGGCATGGGGCATTCCCGGGGCAGCAGCCTGAAGCACCTGAGGCCAGTGATTGGCTCCAAAAAGCCACCAGAACAGGAACGTGGCTGCTGCCAACCCGATCACCCCGTAGCAGAAGCGGCCGGCCACGCGGTCGGCCAGGCCCTGAATCGGTGCCCTTCGGGCCTGTGCCTGCTCCACCAGACGAATGATTCGGGCCAATGCGGTCTCAGCGCCGACACGGGTGACCTCCATCAGCAGCGGAGCCTCAAGATTCAGGCTGCCGGAGGACAGCTCTGCTCCCTTCTCCGCCTGCAGCGGCATTGGCTCGCCGGTGAGGCTGGAGACATCAACGGCTGATTGCCCCTCAAGCACGAGACCATCCACCGGCACGCGATCCCCCGGCAGGAGCTGAAGTCGCTCTCCAGGCCGAAGGGCACCGACACGCACCTCCCGAATCGCTCCATCCGCCAGCACAAGCCGGGCGGTTTCAGGTTGCAGCTGAGCCAGCTGCTGCAATGCAAGACCCGTGCGGAAGCGGGCGCGCTCCTCAAGGAATCGTCCCAGCAGGACAAAACCCAGCAACATCACCGGCTCGTTGAAAAAACAGGGCCACCCCACCTGGGGCCAGATCAGGGCAACGATGCTGGCGGTGTAGGCACTGCCAACCCCCAGTCCCACCAGGGTGTCCATGCTGGGAGCACCGGCACGAGCCGCGGCCAAGCCTCCACTGAGGATCGGTCGGCCCGGGCCGACAAGCGCCACCGTGGCCAGCACAGCATGGAAGGGGAGGCTCCCGATGAGGGGGAGAGCGAGATGGCCCGCTTCGCTGACGTGACCCAGGACCGAAAGCAGCAACAGCGACAGCGCCACCATCAGCTGTCGCCACTGCTGCCACCAGGTCAGCCCTGAACTCCCGGGGTGACGTGCAGCTCCTGCAGCGACATCCTCCAGCTGGCGCTCACGGGCCGGAAAGCCCCGATCCGTCAAAGCACTCAGAACAGCTTCAACACTGCCTGCATCGCTTTGCAGATCAAGCCAGGCGGCACGGCTGACCAGATTCACATCCACCCGTTGCACACCCGGCTGTTCCAGCAGCGTCTTTTCAACGGCGCGCACACAACCACCGCATTTCATGCCCTCAACATCGAGGACAACGGTCTGAACCGCTTGAGTCACGGGCGATGGATCGTTACGAGCAGGCTAGGGCGGGCTCCAATCCCGTCAGGATGGTGTTCTTCCGCCGTAGCGCCGTGCCCCGCAGCAACCGCAACGACAACTTCATCGACAAGAGCTTCACGGTGATGGCGGACCTCATCGTCAAGCTGCTTCCCATCAATGCACGTTCAAAGGAGGCTTACGTGTACTACCGCGATGGCCTCTCTGCTCAGAACGACGGCGATTACGCGGAAGCACTGGAGAACTATGAGGAGGCCCTGAAGCTTGAGGAGAACTCCACAGATCGCAGCGAAACGCTGAAAAACATGGCGATCATCTACATGTCGAACGGTGAGGAGCAGCGGGCGATAGAGACCTACCGCAAGGCCCTCGATGAAAACCCGAAACAGCCCTCATGTCTGAAGAACATGGGCCTGATCTTCGAGAAGTGGGGGCGGATCGCCGAGGAGGAAGGCCGTCAGGACGACGCCGATCGATGGTTTGATCAGGCTGCGGAATCCTGGACACAGGCCGTGCGACTCAACCCAGGCGGATACCTGGACATCGAAAACTGGCTCAAGTCCACGGGCCGCAGCAATGTGGATGTCTACTTCTGATCATTCACAGCGTCACCAAGGGCAAGCACCAATGCCTCGGTGACCGATTCGGCCTCCAGCAGCGCCAGATCCAGCCCTGCAGCCAACCCGCCCAGACCACTGCCCCGGGGGACCACAGCCCTCTGAAAGCCCAGTCGTGCGGCTTCCTGCAGGCGCAGCTCAAGTTGCCCCACCGGCCGCAGTTGCCCCCCCAGACCGAGCTCGCCGATCAGCACGGTTCCAGCCGGGAGGGTCAGGTCTCGGAAGCTGGCCACCACAGCGGCAGCGACCCCCAGATCCGCTGCCGGTTCCTCCACCTCAAGGCCACCGGCCACGGCGAGGTAGCAGTCGAAACGCGACAACGGCAGCCCCATGTGCTTCTCCAGCACGGCCAGAATCTGATGCAGGCGGTTGGTCCCGATGCCTGTTGCGGTTCGGCGAGGACTCGCATAGCTGGTGACGTTCACCAGCGCCTGCAGATCGACAACCAGCGAGCGGGTGCCCTCGCAGGCCACGATCGTGGCAACACCGGAGGCCCTGGCATCGCTGAGGAACAGCTCACTGGGGTTACCGACTTCCGCCAGGCCCTGGGCCTGCATTTCAAACAACCCGAGCTCATGGGTGGCTCCGAAGCGATTTTTCACCGCTCGCAACAGCCTGTGGCTGGCGAAGCGATCGCCTTCAAAGGTGAGCACTGCATCCACCAGGTGCTCAAGCACCTTCGGGCCGGCCAGCATTCCCTCCTTGGTGACATGGCCCACCAGCATCAGTGCGGTGGTCTGACGCTTCGCCAGACGCTGCAGTGCCGCCGCACACTCCCGAACCTGACCGACCGATCCGGGTGCGCTGGTGAGGTTTGCGTCGTGCAGGGCCTGAATGCTGTCGATGATTGCGACATCAGGCCGCAGGGCCTCCAGTTCCTCAAGCACCAGCTCCAGATCAGTTTCAGCAAGCAGCTGCAGATCGGATTCGCCCGTTTCCGATAACCGTTGCCAGCGAAGCTTCACCTGCTGGGCTGATTCCTCGGCACTGACGTAGAGCACTGAGCTGTGGTGAGCCATGGCGGAAGCGCTCTGGAGAAGCAGCGTGCTTTTGCCGATCCCCGGGTCACCGCCAACCAACACCAGAGATCCGGGCACGAGACCTCCTCCGAGGACCCGATCGAATTCCTCCGAACCGGTCTGCAACCGTTGCAGGGGCTGGTCATCCAGCGATGCCATCGCCGTGGACCGGCGCGCGGCCGGGGCCTGAGCCGGATCAGGGGTCTCACGGCGGCGGCGCCCGTCTGTGGCGGGCTGCAGTTGTTCAACCAGGGAATTCCAGCTGCCACATTCCGGACAGCGCCCAAAAAACTGCCGGGCTTTGGCCCCACAGCTTTGGCAAACAAAGACAGCGGCGGGTTTGGGCACTGCGAACTGTGAAGAAAGTTGCCGTTGGATGAACAGATCGGGGGCGCGGCCACTTATTTGTGAGCCCAGGTATTAGTGCCTCGGCGTATGACGGCCACGGCTTCAACCAAAGAAACGATTCTCGTGGTCGATGATGAGGCCTCCATCAGGCGGATTCTGGAAACCCGCCTGTCGATGATTGGCTACAACGTCGTCACCGCCTGCGACGGCACCGAAGCGCTGGAACTGTTTCCCAACTGTTCCCCCGATCTTGTGGTTCTGGACGTGATGATGCCGAAGCTGGACGGCTACGGGGTCTGCCAGGAGCTTCGCAAGGAATCGGATGTGCCGATCGTGATGCTCACGGCTCTGGGCGATGTGGCCGACCGGATCACCGGCCTTGAGCTGGGCGCCGACGACTACGTGGTGAAACCCTTCAGCCCCAAGGAGCTGGAGGCTCGGATCCGTTGCGTGCTGCGCCGGGTTGAGAAGGACCCGGTCGCCGGAATACCCAATTCAGGCGTGATCCAGGTGGCCGACTTGCGCATCGACACCAACAAACGCCAGGTGTTTCGGGGTGATGAACGCATCCGGCTCACCGGCATGGAGTTCAGCTTGCTTGAGCTCCTGGTCAGCCGTTCCGGAGAACCGTTCAACCGTGGCGAGATCCTCAAGGAGGTCTGGGGCTACACACCCGAGCGACACGTCGACACCCGTGTGGTGGATGTCCACATTTCCAGGCTTCGTTCCAAACTGGAGGATGATCCAGCCAATCCGGAGCTGATCCTCACGGCTCGCGGCACCGGCTACCTGTTCCAGCGCATCGTCGACTCCGTTGCTTCCGAAGGACCCTGATTCCGCCCGGACCCCTGAGTCCAGGAGCAAAAGCAACCGACCCCGGGCGATACGTCGTCTGGTGATCTGGTACCGGCGCAATGCCGTGGTCACCAGTTTTGTGGACAGCGCCACAACCTCCGCCAGTGCTGCCACAAGCGTGGCGGAAACCGTTGTGACCGGTGCCGGGAGCGTTGCCAGTCAGGTTCTGCAGCCACTGGTTTTTGATCCCCTTCGACGTCTCCAGGGTGGAGACGAGCAGAGCGAAATCAATGATGCAGACCGCCTCTGGGTGGCTGTCGACGGGATGGGCGGCGATGACGCCCCGGGACCGATCCTTGATGGATGCCTGCAGGCCATTGATCGGCTTCCACTCAAGGTTCGGTTCGTCGGTGAGCGCGAGAGGGTGTTGGCAGCTGCCGAAAAACTTGAGCTGAAAGATCGGCTCGAGGCTGCTCAGTCCGCCGGTCATCTCGATCTCGTGGCGAGCGGTCCCTCGATCGGAATGGATGACGAGGCCACCGCCGTTCGTCGCAAGCGTGACGCCAGCATCAATGTGGCGATGAACCTGGTGAAGGGAGGCGAAGCGCTGGCGGTTTATTCCGCCGGCAATTCCGGAGCTGTGATGGCCTCCGCCATTTTCCGACTGGGTCGATTGAAGGGGATCGATCGCCCTGCCATCGGAGCACTGTTCCCAACCAAAGACCCAAGCCAGCCGGTGCTGGTGCTGGATGTGGGCGCCAACATGGACTGCAAGGCGACCTATCTGCACCAGTTCGCTCTGCTGGGCAACATCTACAGCCGGGACGTGCTCCAGGTTGAACGGCCACGGGTTGGGTTGCTCAACATCGGTGAAGAGGAATGCAAGGGGAACGATCTTTCCCTGAAGACCAATGAGCTGCTGCGTGATGAGCAGCGTCTTCATTTCGCCGGCAACTGTGAGGGTCGCGATGTTCTCTCCGGCGAATTCGATGTGGTGGTCTGCGATGGCTTCACCGGAAATGTGCTGCTGAAATTTCTTGAATCCGTCGGCAGCGTGCTGCTGGGGGTTCTGCGAGCGGAATTACCCCGAGGCCGTCGCGGCAAGGTGGGATCGGCCTTCCTGCGGAGCAACCTGCGCAGAATCAAGAAACGACTGGATCACGCCGAGCACGGCGGAGCCTTGCTGCTGGGGGTGAACGGCGTTGTTGTGATCGGTCACGGCAGCAGCAAGGCGCTGTCGGTGGTGAGTGCTCTGCGAATCGCCCACTCAGCTGCCAGCCATGGCGTTATGGAGGATCTGGCCGCCCTCCAGAGCGGTTGTGATTGACTGACGCCATCCATTGACTCACCGCGTTGGCAGAGCAGCACCCCAGGACCGCTGGCATGCTGCTGCGGGGTTGCGGCAGCGCCACTCCATCCCGCTCGATCAGCAATCAGGAGCTGGGGCAACGGGTCGAGACAAGCGATGAATGGATCCGCAGCCGCACTGGAATTGGTGCCAGGCATGTGGTTGGTGTGGACGAATCCCTTGGAGAGATCTGCTGCCAGGCCTCCGAACGGGCTCTTGCGATGGCTGGCTGGGATGCCTCAGGCCTTGATCTGATCCTGCTGGCCACCTCAACCCCCGACGATCTGTTCGGCTCAGCACCGAGACTCCAGGCTCGACTCGGCGCAGTAAACGCCGTTGCCTTTGACATCACCGCTGCCTGCAGCGGTTTTCTGTTCGCACTGGTGACCGCCGGCCAATACCTGCGCACAGGGGCCATGAAGCGGGTTCTGGTTGTGGGTGCGGATCAGCTCAGCAGATGGGTGGACTGGGATGACCGGCGCTCCTGTGTGCTGTTCGGCGACGCTGCCGCGGCCGTGGTGCTGGAAGCTTCCGATGACGGTCGGGATGATCTGCGGGGATTCCTGCTGCGCTCGGACGGCAGTCGCGGCGAGGTGCTGCAGCTGCCCCAGGTCAGCGACCACAACCCACTTGTCGCCGATGCCACCCATCAACGCGGCGGGTTCCAGTCCATCCAGATGAACGGCCAGGAGGTCTACAAATTTGCGGTAAGGGAGGTTCCGGCACTCCTGGCACGTCTGCTCGAGCAGACGCAAACCACCGCCGACAGCCTCGACTGGTTGTTGCTTCATCAGGCCAATCAGCGCATTCTTGATGCCGTTGCGGATCGGTTTGCCATTCCCAATGACAAGGTGCTGAGCAACCTGAGTCACTACGGCAACACCTCAGCAGCCACGATCCCTCTGATGCTGGACGAAGCGGTGCGCGACGGTCGCATTCAGCCAGGCCATCTCATGGCAAGCAGCGGTTTTGGTGCCGGCCTCAGCTGGGGAGCAGCTCTTCTGCGCTGGAGCGGCCCCGCGTAATCTCCGCCTCGGACAGAACAAGACGGCCATGTCGATCGCCTGGGTCTTCCCCGGTCAAGGTTCACAAAAGGTCGGCATGGCCGACCAGCTGCTGAACATGAGTGGTGCCAATGCACGCTTCTCCCTGGCATCGGAACTGCTGGGGCGGGACCTGCTGGCGATCTGCCGTGGGGAGAGCGGCGGCGGCGATGGCCCGGACGACTTGAACGACACCCGCAACACGCAACCCGCTCTCTTCGTCGTGGAGTCCCTGCTGGTCGACAACCTGATCAAGCAGGGACGCGAGGCCTCCTTGGTTGCCGGTCACAGCCTCGGGGAACTGGTGGCGCTCTATGCCGCAGGAGTGTTTGACCTGGAAACAGGCCTGAGCCTGATGAAAACGCGTTCCGAACTGATGGCGGCTGCAGGGGGCGGCGCCATGACCGCCGTGATCGGCTTTGACCGGAATCAACTGGACGAGCTCGTGAGCGGCATCGATGGCGTGAGCATCGCCAATGACAACAGCGAAGCTCAGGTTGTGATCTCCGGGCGTCCGGAGGCCGTGGGCCAGGTGAGTGAGCAGCTCAAATGCAAACGGGCGATTCCACTGGCTGTCTCCGGAGCGTTCCATTCGCCCTTCATGGCCGAGGCCGCTGATCGTTTCGCCGCCATCCTTGATGGCGTGAGCTTTCGTAATGCCCGCATTCCCGTGCTCAGCAACAGCGATCCCTGCGCCACCAGCAGCGGCGACACCCTGAAACAACGGCTGAAGCAGCAGATGACCACGGGTGTGCGCTGGCGGGAAACAATGGCTGCCATGGCGTCCGAAGGGGTGGACACCTTGGTCGAGATCGGCCCAGGCAACGTGCTGAGCGGACTCGCCAAACGCAGCATGGACGGGGTCACCACAGCACAAATCTCTGGCGCTGCGGATCTGGGCCAGTGAGTGCAGCACCGATTGTCTCCGCACCTGAACCAGGGCTCACCTACCGCCTGGTGAGCGGTCTGATTGTGTTTCCTTTGTTCCGTGTTCTGTTCCGGGGCAGCACCTATGGCCTGGAGCATGTGCCTTTGAGCGGGCCTCTGGTGGTGGCCTCCAACCACGGCTCCCACCTGGATCCCCCGTTGCTGGGCCATGCCCTGGGCCGCCCGGTGGCCTTCATGGCCAAGTCGGAACTGTTTGAGATCCCGCTTTTGGGTCGCGTGATCCGAGCCTGTGGTGCCTACCCGGTGCGCCGTGGAGCCAGCGATCGCGAGGCGATCCGCACCGCCACCGCCAAACTCGAGGAAGGATGGGCTACCGGAGTGTTCCTGGATGGGACTCGCCAGGCCAACGGGCGCGTGAATAATCCACTGCCGGGAGCGGCATTGCTGGCGGCCCGCAGCGGTGCTCCTCTGCTTCCTGTGGCGATTGTCAACAGCCATCGCGCCCTCGGCAGCGGTCGGCTCTGGCCCCGACTGGTGCAGCTGCAGCTGCGGGTCGGCGCTCCGATTCCACCACCGAAGAGCCGCCGTCGCCCCGACCTGGACACCACAACTGCGCTTCTTCAGGAACGGATCAACGCACTTCTTGAACTGGAGCCGCCACGTCCCTGAGGTCTCGCCCCGTGGCCACCCACGCCACAGCCCTGACCCAGTCGCGCCATCTCTTCACAGGACTCTCCGCAACGCAGCGAGGCTCACAGGCCACAGGAACCCCTGTGATGTGGATCCCGCGACTTCCCGCCACCACCTGCCCCACGGCCATCGATCGAGCCAGATGATCAGCACTGGTGACAAGCAACAGATGCCGCACACGCCGGTCCTGCAACTCATCGACCAGGGACGTGAAATTTCCCAGCGTGTCCTGGGCTCGGTAATCGAGTTCAACACGCTCTGCATCCAGCCCCTCTTCCTCAATCAACCAGGTTGCATATTCCGGATTGCTGCCACCACTGACCAACAGAGGTAGATCCAGTTCACGGGCCAGGCGAGCTCCAACGCGCTCACGATCAACATCCCCACCGAGCACCAGCACCAGCTGAGGTGCACTGCGATCGAACAGGGCGCGGCGATAGGGCGCAAGCGGACCTGCTCCGACCATCCACATCGCCAGGCCTGCACTCAACAGAATTCCGGTCCGCAGACCCGCCATCAGACAGGACCCACCGGCGACGTGGGATAAATCGGCAGAACCTCCTGCCAAGGGAGGCGATCTCGCCGCTCAAGGCTGTGCTGGAGCTGAGCCATCAGAGAGACGACATCAGCCTCGACATCGAGCTCCGCTGCAAGTGCCGGCGTGACAACTCGACCCTCCTCAAGCAAATGGGGAACCTCGATCTCGGTCACCGTGTCGCCGGCAACGCTGTACCGACCAGCGACCACTCCACGACGAGGCAGAACCTGGGTGATCCAGAACGGTTGATGACGGCACGGCATGCGCTGGGCCATGAGAGCGAAGGAGCTCACGCCGAGCAAGGGGCAGTCCAGTTGCTGAGCCAGGGTGCGAGCCATGACCACCGTCAGACGGGTGCCGGTGAAGCCTCCTGGGCCCGTAGCGACGGCAATCCCCCGAATCCGGTCCCAGCGACTGCGGGGCAGAAGGGAATCAACACGCTCGATCAGGCTGTTGGACAGACTTCGACCGTCATCAAAGACAGCCACGCGGGGCGTTCCCAACGATTGCTGCACTGCAACCCCGAAACGATCCGTACAGCTGTGCAGGGCCAGGAGCTGAGTCGGAATGGTGTCACTCACAACAGTTCAGCTGTGTCATCGCGGCAGAGCCTCACCGGGGCGCAACCGACTCCAACGTCCTGGCTCGGCATCGAAACTGGTACAGGCCCTTACATCCCACTCCACACCGGAAGCGCCACCGGGAAGGTCGAGAACCGAGATGTGAATGCGTGGCTCAAGTGGCACCAGATCCGGATGCGCCGTCAGGTGAGGTGCACCATGCTGACGTTCGACAGCGTGATAGGCCTGGCAGCGATCGACCCAGCGGCAGTCCACACAGATACACATGTCCTCCTCCGCCGCATCGGATGTCATTCTGAATCGCCGAAGTCGATCTGAGCAGGTTCGACAGCGTCTGGCGATGGAAAGCTGGCCCGTTCCATTGCCGCTGCTTCCTGAGGAAACAGCCCTGGTGGGCGGGGCAGTGAGGGATGCCCTCCTGAATCGCCTGCCGGCCCGGCCGGACCTCGATCTGGTTGTTCGCTCCGGCGCCCTTGAGCTGGCGCGACAGCTGAAACGGAGACTTGGGGGCAGTTTCATTGCGCTGGACGAGGCGCGTGACATCGCCAGGCTGGTGCTGAAAGGCTGGACCATCGACATCGCGAGACGGGAGGGGAGCAGCCTTGAGGACGACCTCTGGCGACGGGACTACCGGCTGAATGCCATCGCTCTTCCGCTCAATCCAGCAGGCGAACTTGTGGATCCCACCGGTGGACTTGAGGACCTCGCCGAAGGGCGACTGAGCGCGGTGCGGGAGGACAACCTTTGCGCTGATCCGCTGCGGTTGTTGCGGGGCCCGCGACTGCTGGCGCAGATTCCGCTGACGCTGGATGCAAGAACAGCCGAGTGGATCCGCAGCCTTCGACATCGGCTCAAAGAAGCCGCGCCCGAGCGGATCCTTGCCGAAATCCAGAAGCTGGTTGCCGGTCCACATGCGGATGAGGCCCTCGAACAGCTGAACCGACTGGAGCTGATGGCTCCCTGGGCTGCCCATCAGACGCTTCCAACCTTGAACGACGCCGCACTGTTCACCGCTGAAGAAAGGCAGGAAGCGTTGCCACTGGCCCGCCTGAGCGGCTTGATCAGTGAGCAAGGCCTTGGACAGCTGCGGGCCAGTCGAGCTCTCCAGCAGCGTTGCCGACGCCTCCGACACTGGCTTCAGGCTGCAGGACCACAGCTGGAGCAACTCGCGGAAGAGGACCGCCTGCAGTTGCATCTCGATCTGGAACCGGATTTACCGGCCCTGATTCTTCAGCTGAACCGAGCGGTTCAGGACACCTGGCTCAGACGCTGGCGGGACACGGAGGACCCTCTGTTTCATCCCCGCTTCCCCCTCAGCGGCAAGACCCTGATGGAGGTCCTTGCGATACCTGCTGGCCCCGTGGTGGGCACTCTGCTGGCCCATTTACGCCAGGAAGCTGCCTTCGGTCGCATCAGAGGGCAGGAGCAGGCTTTGGAGGAGGCACGCCGGTGGTGGGTCTTGGAGAGAGAGGCTCTGTGATTAACTTTGCTGGTGTGTCAACGATGACGGTCCGACACCGACGAATCGCATTTCCCTTCCTTCATGAGCATTCGCTTGTACATCGGCAACCTGCCGCAGACCTTTGATGAACAGGAGCTGGCAGCTCTGCTCAAGTCCATTGGGGAAGGAATTCGCTTCAAGGCCGTTCTGGATCGTGAGACAGGAGCCAGCCGTGGATTCGGCTTCGCCAATGTTGACGACGAAAAAGTTGCCGATGCCCTGATCGAGCAACTCAACGGCAAGGATTTCGGCGGAAGCAACCTGCGCGTTGAGCGATCCGAGCGCCGTGAAAGTGGCGGAAATCGTCGGGGGGGAGCCAGCGCCAGTGGTCAGCCTCAGGTGGCCCGCAAGGCAGTGAACAAGGTGGTGCACAGCGATGCCAAGAGTGAGGGTGCACCGGACCCCCGCTGGGCTGGTGAACTTTCCAAACTGAAGGATCTTCTCGGCAACCAGAAAACAGCAGTCTGAATTGTCTTAATCAGGATGAAAAAGACGCAACCCCTGTTGAATAACCAACAGGGGTTTTTTATGGCTCTGCAAACACTCTGATTGAGCTGTTTCAGCGTGCCTGAGCCAATAAAAACGAGCGAGGAAGATCAAGAAGCTTGCTGAATTTGCCGACGTAAGCGCGATTGTTGAACACGTCGTAGTCAATGCGTTCGATGGCATCAAGAATGCCGCGGTACAAACGCAGCGACGTCCAAACCGGCCAACGGGCATCCTTGGAAAGCCACCTCACTCCAGCCTCGGAGCGAGCGAACCAGTCCCGGGCTCTCGCCAGCTGAAAGGCCATCAGCTCGCGCCAGGCCTGGTTGAGTGTTCCGGACATCAGATCATCTTCGGAATAGCCGAAGCGCTCCAGATCCTCCTGGGGCAGATAGATACGCCCGCGACCGCGATCCTCACCGACATCCCTGAGGATGTTGGTGAGCTGGTTGGCAATCCCCAGAGCGACAGCAGCATCAGAGGTGTCCGGTTGGTGACTCCAGGGAGCCGTGGTGTAGGCCTGATCAACGCCCATCACACCCTGGGTCATCAAGCCAACCGTCCCGGCCACGCGATAGCAGTAGAGCTTGAGATCCTCAAATCGCGGATATCGCGTCCAGGTGAGATCCATCCGCTGGCCCTCGATCATGTCCAGGTATGGCTGAATTCCCTGCGGAAAACGCTCCAGGGTGTCCACCATCACTGCATCAAGATCATCGGCAACGTTCCCCCGGAACAGAGCACGCGTCTTCGCTTCCCAGTGATCGAGACGATCCGCTAGTTCATGGACAGGACGAGCCTGAGCTTCCGGGCTGTCCATGAGCTCATCGGTACGACGACACCAGACATAAATCGCCCAGATTGCACGTCGTTTCTCAGGAGGGAGAAGCAACGTGCCGATGTAAAAGGTTTTGGCCCACTCGGCGGTCTCCCGACGGCAAGCCTCAAAGGCTGCGTCGAGATCCTTGAAGACGAGGGGCATGGTTTAAGCCGTGACCGGCTCACTTGCTGGAGTCGATGATGCCAGCCGGCCGAACTTGCGGTCCACAGCGCCGGCACACAATTTGCCGCTGAGTACGGCACCCTCCATGGAGGCCAGATACCGCTGCATGGTGTAGTCGCCTGCCAGGAAGAAATTCTTGATCGGGGTGGTCTGATCCGGGCGGAGTTGCTGACAACCCGGGGTGGTCTTGTAAACGGAAAGAGGGGTCTTCACCACCTTGTGTTTGCGGAGCTTGGCAGGGTTATCGCCACTGAAATGTGTTGGGAAAAGCTTCTTCAGCTCGCCCATGGTGGCCTCGATGATCTCCTCGTCCGGCCTTCCGATCCAGTCCTTGGCCGGTGCAAACACAAGCTCCAACATCGACTTATCCGGGTCTTCGTACTCCTTGCAGGTGATGCTCATATCGGCGTAAACGCTGAGTAGCGGTGAGCGGCTGAAGAGCAGGTGGTCGATATCAGTGAGCTTGCGGTCGAACCACAGATGCAGGTTGATCACCGGGACGCCCCGGAGTCCGTCGAGCTTGCTGAACACCTCCATCTGCTTCCAGGGCTCCGGCAGCAGAAGCTTGAACGGATCCACCGGCAATGCGCTGACGTAGGCATCTGCGGTGAGATCAAAACTCTCCTTGCCCTTGATGCCGCCGATGTGGAACGCGGCAACGGAACCATCCGGGTTGAGCTTGATCTCACGCAAGGGGCTGTTCAGATGAACCTCGCCACCAAGGGATTCGATGTGCTCCACCATCGGCTGACACAGACGTTCCGGAGGTGCCCCATCGAGGAAGGCCATCTTGGAGCCGTTCTTCTCCTGCAGAAAACGATTGAGCGCTGTGAGCACAACCGTGGCGGAGATCTCATCGGGATCGATGAAATTCAGCGCCTTGCTCATCGCCAAGAACACTTCATCGTTGACGCGTTCAGGAATGTTGTGGACCCGCAGCCATTCGGTCCAGGAATATTTGTCGCACTCTTCGACATATCCCTGTCCCCGAAGCATCGCAGGAACCAGACCCAGACCGAAGCTGATTTTCTCGGGCCAGCTGAGCATGTCGTTATTTCCCAGAATCGCGGCCACACCATTCACAGGGGCCGGCAGATCAGGAAAATCAAAGCGGCTGTAGGTGCCAGGTTCCTCCTGCTGATTGAAGATCATCGAGTGGCTCTTCCACTGCAGCCGGTCTTCGATGTTCAGCTCTTTGAACATCTGCAGCATGTTCGGATAAGCACCGAAGAAGATGTGCAGGCCGGTTTCATACCAGTCGCCGTCCTCGTCCTTCCAGGCAGCGACTTTGCCGCCCAGCACATCTCGCGCCTCAACCACCACCGGCGTATGCCCGGCATCTGCGAGGTATTTGGCGCAGGACAAACCCGCAAGACCGGCTCCGGCGATAGCAACCCGCATGCGTCTGGCACAACACTGAAACCAACCTTAAAAGGGCTGGTTCCCCTTCTGCTTCTTAAAGTCCCCTCACTCTCTCCCGTGGGACATGGCCGAGACTCTGCTGAAGTGCACCACACGTCATGTCCGACTGTTCACAGCCACTGTGGTGAACGACGATCTGGTGGCATCGGATGACCAGCTCACCCTTGATCTCGATCCAGACAATGAGTTCCTCTGGAGTGACTCCACCGTCAGCAAGGTGCAGCAGCAGTTCAGGGATCTTGTTGAAGCAGCCGGAACCGGCGAATTGAGCGACTACACCCTGAGGCGAATCGGCACCGACCTGGAAGGATTCATCCGTCAGCTGCTTCAGGCCGGGGAGCTGAGCTACAACCCCGATGGGCGCGTACAGAACTTCTCGATGGGTCTTCCAAGGACTCCTGAACTGCTGTGACACCTCCCCGCTACGACCCGGATCCCCGACGCGGTGACGCACGACGGGGTGACTCCAGAGACGGCCGCTATGACCGACGCGGAGGTGGCGAGCGGGACTACGGACGGGGTTACTCCAATCCCCCCCAGCCCAGCCAGCAGGGTGGTTTCAGCTTCAGCACCCTCACCGTGGCGGTTCTGGCCGGGGTGCTCGTCGTGGGAATCGGCATCGGCAGCGCCGTCACCAGCACGACCCAGGGCGATCAAGGCAACATCGCCAGCTCCCAGCAACTGGACATGGCCGTTCCGGACCCTGAGTTCTGTCGCCAGTGGGGGGCCAGTGCCTTTGTGATGGACATTGAGATGTACACCACACTCAATCCCTCCAGCAGCTTTGTCACACAGCCCACCCTGCAGCCGGGTTGCGTGATCCGAAGAGAGAACTGGTCGGTTTTGCGCAAGGAAGGGGCGATCACCGCTGAACAGGAGCGGGAGTGCAAACAGCGGATGAACACGTTCGCCTACATCGGATCTGTCCGCGACAAGCCAGTTGTCCGCTGCGTTTACCAGACCGACATCAGCCAGAATCGCTTCCTGACCCGTGGCGTTGCTGGAGCGGAGGAGTCCATCGGCAACACAGAGGCCGATCAGTTCTGATCCCCTGCTGATTGGTTCTGACGAAGTGGGCTGTCGGCACTCGCGAACACCGGCAGCACATCCAGCCGAAACGCCGCTGAAGCCCTCGATGAATAACGGGCTGGGTGGGTGATCAGTTTCAGCTGCCGCCGCACTTGCAGATCCACAACCGGCGGTCGATGAATGGTGCCGGCGGCCAGTTCACGCTCGATCGAAACCACCGGGACGAAAGCCGCGCCCAGACCCGCCTGGACAGCGTTCTTGATCGCTTCCAGTGAATTGAGCTCCATCTCGATCCGTAGACGGTGCACGTCGAGCCCGGAGCGTGCCAGCAGTTGATCCACCATCTTTCGAGTGGTGGATTGCGTGTCGAGGCAAACGAAACCCAGCCGGTAGAGGTCCTCTTTGGTGAGCTCCGGCAGGCGTGCCAGAGGATGCTTCACGGGCAGCACAAGCGCGAGTTCGTCGCTGGCATAGGGGACCACCTGCAGCAGCTCCTTCAACTCAGGGGGCAGTTCACCACCGATGATCGCCAGATCAATCTGTCCATTGGCAACGCTCCAGCCGGTGCGGCGGGTGCTGTGCACCTGAAGCTGAACAGCCACATCCGGATATTTCTGACGAAAAAGCCCGATCATCCGCGGCATCAGATAGGTGCCCGTGGTCTGGCTGGCACCCACGATCAATGAACCTCCCTTGAGGTTGTGGAGGTCATCCAGAGCCCGACATGCTTCATGGCATTGGCTGAGAATCCGGTCGCAGTAACTCAGCAGCAGGTGACCTGCCTCAGTCAGCTGAGCCTTGCGGCCGCCTCTGTCAAACAGGGACACCTCCAGTTGCTTCTCGAGGTTCTGAATCTGCAGGCTGACCGCCGGCTGAGTCACATACAAACTGTCGGCTGCCTTCTTGAAGCTCCCTTCGCTCACAATCGCGCGCAGGATCCGGAGCTGATCAAGGGTGAACGGCAGATCAGCCACCGCAGCATTGCCGGCGAGGGCCTCAAAATCTAGGTCTGCAGAGACCAAGCGCCAGAATCACGGCCATATCTCAACCCGTTGATGGTCGCAACCCACCAAAGCAGCCTGGTGATGCTGGTGATGCTGGTGCTTTTCGCAGTGATCCACAGCGGTGGCGCTGCACTGCGCAGCAGGGCTGAAGAGGTGATCGGGGCACGGGCCTGGCGGGTTGTGTTCGCTTCCGCGAGCATCCCTTCGGCAGTGGTGGTGATCGGCTGGTTTCTCGCGCACCGCTACGACGGATTGCGCCTGTGGAATCTGCAGGGAGTGCCGGGGATGATCCCCCTGATGTGGATTGGAACAGCCGTCAGTTTCCTGTTCCTTTATCCAGCCACTTACAACCTGCTGGAAATCCCAGCTGTGCTGAAGCCCCAGGTTCGTCTCTACGCCACTGGGATCATCCGGATCTCACGACACCCTCAGGCGGTGGGACAGATCCTCTGGTGCTTCACCCACGCAGTCTGGATCGGCAGCAGCTTCATGGTGGTCACCTGCATCGGCCTGATCGGCCACCACCTGTTTGCCGTATGGCATGGCGACCGAAGACTCCGCATCCGCTTTGGCGACGCGTTTGAAGACCTCAAGGCGAAGACATCCATCTTCCCCTTCCAGGCCGTACTCGATGGACGACAGAAACTGGACTGGCGGGAATTTCTGCGCCCAGCGCAGCTCGGCATCGGCATTGCCGTGGGCGTGTTCTGGTGGGCTCACAGGTTCATCCCGACTGCCGCGCAGGCCATGCGCAATTCCGCACTGGAGGGACTCCTGAGCTGAGCTGCTTACACTCCACTCATCTGATGTATGCGGATGCCTTCGGCCGCGGAACTCGCCTGGTTGATTCCGGTTTTACCTCTGTTTGGAGCGGTGATCACCGGCCTGGGGCTGATCAGCTTCAACCGCACAATCAATCGCCTGCGCAAGCCGGTTGCTCTGTTGCTGATCACCTGCGTCGGTGCAGCCGCTGTGCTGAGTTACGCGATCCTGGCCAGTCAGCTGGCCGGGGCACCAGCGGTTGAGCATCTGTTTGTCTGGGCTAGCGCGGGAACCTTCAGCCTGCCGATGGGTTACGTGGTGGACCCGCTGGCAGCGGTGATGCTGTCGCTGGTGACCACCGTCGCTGTGCTGGTGATGGTCTACTCGCACGGGTACATGGCCCATGACAAAGGCTATGTGCGCTTTTTCACCTACCTGGCACTCTTCAGCAGCTCGATGCTGGGACTGATCATCAGTCCAAACCTCCTGGAAATTTATGTGTTCTGGGAACTGGTGGGGATGTGCTCCTACCTGCTAGTTGGCTTCTGGTACGACCGCGACGGTGCAGCGCATGCCGCGCAGAAAGCGTTTGTGGTGAACCGTGTCGGCGACTTTGGCCTCCTGCTGGGAATTCTTGGCTTGTTCTGGGCCACGGGAAGTTTCGATTTCCAGGGGATTGCCGATGGGCTGCAACAGGGATTGAGCAATGGCAGTGTTGCCCCATGGGCAGCTCTGCTGTTGTGCCTGCTGGTGTTCATGGGGCCAATGGCCAAATCCGCCCAGTTCCCGCTGCATGTGTGGCTACCGGATGCCATGGAGGGTCCGACACCGATCTCCGCCCTGATTCATGCCGCAACGATGGTTGCTGCCGGGGTGTTCCTTGTGGCGAGGCTTGACCCGCTCTACTCCCAGTTTCCGGTTGTGCAGACGGTGATCGCTGTGGTGGGCACGATCACCTGCTTCCTGGGTGCATCGATCGCTTTAACCCAGATGGATCTCAAGAAAGGACTGGCTTACAGCACCGTGTCCCAGCTCGGATACATGATGCTTGCGATGGGCTGTGGAGCCCCGGTTGCCGGCATTTTCCACCTGGTGACCCATGCCTTCTTCAAGGCCATGCTGTTCCTCGGTTCCGGCTCCGTGATCCACGCCATGGAGGAGGTGGTGGGTCACGAACCAATCCTGGCTCAGGACATGCGCCTGATGGGAGGACTCCGTAAAAAGATGCCGGTGACGGCAACAACCTTCTTCATCGGTTGCGTCGCGATCAGTGGCATCCCACCTCTCGCAGGGTTCTGGAGCAAGGACGAAATCCTTGGCCAAGCCTTCAACAGCTATCCCCTGCTCTGGGCAGTGGGATTCCTGACGGCCGGGATGACCGCCTTTTATATGTTCCGCCTCTACTTCCTCACGTTCGAGGGGGATTTCCGAGGCAATGATTCAGCGATGCAGGTGCAGCTGCTCAAAGCTGCCGGCAAAGACCCCGATGAACACCATGCGCACGGCGGCAGCGTGCATGAATCGGCCTGGCCGATGGCAGCACCCCTGGCCATCCTTGCGGTCCCGTCAGTGCTGGTTGGTCTTCTGGGCACCCCATGGAACAGCCGCTTCGCCGGTCTCCTGGATCCGGAAGAAGCCATCGAAATGGCTGAGCACTTCAGCTGGGAAGAATTTCTGCCCCTGGCTGGAGCCTCCGTTGCGATCTCCGTCTCCGGAATCACATTGGCGGTTCTGGCCTATGCCCTGCGGCGCGTCGATCTCGGTCAGCTGGTGGCCGGGAGGTTCCCAGCTGTCAATGCCTTTCTTGCCAACAAGTGGTATCTCGACGTTCTCAACGAAAAACTGTTCGTTCGAGGCAGCCGCAAGCTGGCACGTGAGGTCCTGGAGGTTGACGCAAAGGTTGTCGACGGTGTGGTGAACCTCACCGGACTGCTCACCCTGGGCAGTGGCGAAGGACTGAAATATCTGGAGACAGGACGGGCCCAGTTCTATGCGCTCATCGTGTTTGCCGGCGTGATCGGCCTGGTGGTTCTTTTCGGCGTGATCGGCGGTCCGATCGCCTGATCGATCAAGGCTTGTGTGTCATCGCCTATCGAGGTGATGACACAGCGCCCATGATTTCTACGATCCAGCCAGTGGTGATACGGCTGGACCGTGATTGAGTTTGCCGTCGCCGGAACAAGCGACCCCATCCCTGCATCCTTGCCGTGGCTCAGCCTCTCCATCCTGGTGCCGATCGTTGGCGCCCTTCTGGTTCCGTTGATTCCCGACCCAGGTGATGGCAAGAAGATTCGCTGGTATGCCCTGATCGTCACCCTGATCACCTTTCTGATCACAGTGGCGGCCTACCTCACCAGCTACGACCCGGCCGTCAGTGGACTGCAACTGAGTGAGCGGGTCAACTGGCTTCCCGATCTGGGGCTCACCTGGGCCGTGGGAGCCGACGGCCTCTCCATGCCTCTGATCCTGCTCACAAGCTTCATCACAACCCTTGCCTGCCTTGCGGCCTGGCCGGTGAGCTTCAAACCGCGGCTGTTTTATTTCCTCCTTCTGGCAATGGATGGTGGCCAGATCGCCGTGTTCGCTGTGCAGGACATGCTGTTGTTTTTCCTGGCCTGGGAACTGGAGCTGATCCCGGTGTACCTGCTGCTGGCCATCTGGGGCGGCAAAAAGCGTCAGTACGCCGCTACGAAATTCATCCTTTACACAGCTGGAAGCTCGTTGTTCATTCTCCTGGCAGCCCTGGCCATGGGCTTTTTCGGCGGAGGAACCCCCAGCTTTGAATACACCGAACTGGCCGCCAAGAATTTCGGTCCAGGTTTCCAGCTTCTCTGTTACGCCGGGCTGTTGATCGCCTTCGGCGTCAAATTACCGATCGTGCCGTTGCACACCTGGCTTCCGGATGCCCATGGCGAAGCAACCGCGCCGGTGCACATGTTGCTGGCCGGAATCCTGCTGAAGATGGGCGGCTATGCCCTGCTTCGCTTCAACTGCGAACTGCTGCCGGCAGCCCACGCCCAGTTCGCACCGCTGTTGATCGTGCTGGGAGTTGTGAACATCATTTATGCCGCTCTGACGTCCTTCGCCCAGCGAAACCTCAAACGCAAAATTGCCTACAGCTCGATCAGTCACATGGGGTTTGTCCTGATCGGGGTGGGCAGCTTCAGCACCCTCGGGACCAGCGGAGCCATGCTTCAGATGATCAGCCATGGCCTGATCGGAGCCAGCCTGTTTTTCCTGGTGGGCGCCACCTATGACCGCACCCATACCCTTCAGCTGGATGAGATGGGAGGGGTTGGCCAAAAGATGCGGATCATGTTCGCTCTCTGGACCGTTTGCGCTCTGGCCTCTCTTGCTCTGCCGGGAATGAGCGGATTCGTCAGCGAACTGATGGTGTTTGCAGGCCTGGCCACCGATGAGGCCTACACGCTGCCCTTCCGGGTTGTGATCTGCGGGTTAGCAGCCGTGGGAGTGATCCTGACGCCGATCTATCTGCTCTCAATGCTGCGGGAAATCTTTTTTGGCAAGGAGAAGCAGGAGCTGGTGTCCCACACCAACCTTGTGGATGCCGAACCCCGCGAGGTTTACATCATCAGCTGTCTGCTGGTGCCGATCATCGGCATTGGGCTCTACCCGAGGTTGATGACCGACAGCTACAGCAGTTCGATCGAGGCTCTGGTGGGACGTGATCTCGGAGCCATGGAGCGGATCAGCCAACCCACAGCTCCTCTGATCAGAGGCCAAGCCACACCTGTTCCCGCTCTTGTTTCCGCTCCGGCTGTTCCCGGCGCGTAAACAACTCACGAAGAAGAGAGCTCAGTCCACTCGAACTCCGTAAGTTCAAATTCGAGTTCGCGACCTCACCATGCGCCAGATCAATTTCGGTCTGATCTTCAGCTTTGGTTTGATCACCGTGTTCTTCACCCTGGAGAACACGGCACCCACCAAGGTGCAGCTTTTTCCGGGCATGGACTACACCCTGCCCCTCGCAGGTCTGCTTCTCCTGGTGGCGGGACTCGGAGCGGTTGCCGCATGGTTGTTCGCAGCCTGGACGGGGATGCTCAGCAACGTGAATCAACTCAGCAAAGCCAGTGAGTTCGAAGCGCAACAGGTGCGTATCCAGGAGCTCGAGACCGACCTCAGCCGTTATCGCTCCACCGTGGAGACGCAACTGGGACTGCTGCCGGCCACCACTGGCGTCACCAGCGACACCCAGACGGATTGAGGCGATATCTGAGCTGGCTTATCCCAGTTGATGACTGGCATCTCCCTGAAGAGACCGATACCTTCGGGCCAGAGCATTGGCTGCCTTGCTGAACGGATCCACCACGGAGGCGCCGGACTCGGGCGCCAGGATGGCGATCCGGCTTCTCCAGGATGCTGCAGAACGTGGGGACCTCGACCCCTGGGATGTTGATGTCATTGCCGTGGTCGATGGCTTCCTCGATCAGCTGAGGCAGCGGATTGAAATTCCAGGACGGGTGGCGGCTGTACTGGCAGGACAGGGTGGTCGGTACGAGCGGGATCTGGCTGACAGCAGCGAAGCCTTTCTGGCCGCTTCGGTGCTGGTGGGATTAAAGGCCGAAGTTCTCGAGGCGAGCATTCTTCCTCCGGTGGAGGAGGTGGAGGACTACCTGGAAGCGGATTTCGCCGAACAAGGTTGGCTGGATCCGAGTTTCGACCTGCCGCGCCGACCGGAACGCCATCTCCAGCGTCGCCCCGTTGCACCACCACCCCTGCGCCGGCCTGTCACCCTCGGGGAGCTGATCGAACAACTGGAATCGATCGCCGAACAGCTGGAATCCGATGAGCTGGAAGCGAAACGCCGCAAGCGGCGGAAGCGCTTCACCGACCGGGAGGCCATTGCCCAGGTGGCCGGACTGGCTCACCGGGAAAAACTGCCCGAAACCACCGCAGCTCTGGGTGTGTTTCTGAAAGGGTGGGAAGACGCGCTGAACTGGGTGGATTTCGAGCAACTGGTGCAGCGATGGCAGAACAGTGCACCTCTGGATCTGGACACCGACCGCGTGGGCGTGTTCTGGGCCCTGCTGTTCCTGTCGTCGCAGGGAGCTGTCGAGCTGGAGCAGCACGGCTGGCTGCATGCACCGCTGCGCCTTAAGAGCATCCCCCCAAGTGGCAGCGTGACCCAGCTCCCCCTTTCCACTCTTCAGGTGACAGATCCCGCGCCGGCCGGCGCATCCATGGTGGCCTGAACCGCGGCTTAACCTTCCGGTCGTGTTAGGTCCAGAAACGCCGATGAAGGCGATGATCCTGGCGGCAGGAAAAGGGACAAGGGTTCAACCGATCACACACGTGATCCCAAAACCGATGATTCCCATCCTGCAGAAGCCAGTGATGGAGTTTCTGCTGGAGCTGCTCAAGGAGCATGGCTTCACCGAAGTGATGGTGAACGTCTCTCACCTGGCTGAAGAGATCGAAAACTACTTTCGGGACGGGCAGCGTTTTGGGGTTGAAATTGCTTACAGCTTTGAAGGCCGCATTCAGGACGGTGAACTCATCGGTGATGCCCTCGGTTCCGCCGGTGGCCTGAAAAAAATTCAGGACTTCCAGCAATTCTTCGATGACACCTTTGTTGTGTTGTGCGGCGATGCGTTGATCGATCTCGATCTGAGTGAAGCGGTTCGTCGCCACCGGGAGAAAGGCGCCATCGCCAGCCTCGTGACCAAGCGGGTGCCAAGGGAACAGGTGAGCAGCTATGGGGTCGTGGTGACCGATGCCGATGACCGTATCTCCAGTTTTCAGGAGAAACCAAGTATCGAAGAGGCGCTCAGCGACACCATCAACACCGGTATCTACATCTTCGAGCCGGAGATCTTCGAGCACATTCCATCAGGCATATCGTTCGACATCGGCTCCGACCTCTTCCCGACACTGGCTGAGCTTGGAGCTCCGTTTTACGCCATCCCAATGGACTTCGAATGGGTGGATATCGGCAAGGTTCCCGATTACTGGCAAGCGATTCGAAGCGTTCTCCTTGGAGAGGTTCGCCAGGTGGGTATTCCCGGCAAGGAGGTGCGTCCTGGGGTGTTCACAGGGCTCAATGTGGCGGCCAACTGGGACACCATCAACGTGAGCGGCCCCGTTTACGTGGGGGGGATGACCAAGATTGAAGACGGTGCCACCATCATTGGCCCAACGATGATCGGCCCCAGCTGCCACATCTGCGAAGGCGCTGTGATCGACAACTCGATCATCTTCGACTACTCACGCATCGGCGCAGGGGTGCAACTTGTGGAAAAACTGGTGTTCGGCCGTTACTGCGTCGGCAGAGACGGCAATCACTTTGACCTGCAGGAGGCATCGCTCGACTGGCTGATCACAGATGCCAGACGCCAGGACCTGGTGGAACCTTCACCGCAGCAGAAGGCCATGGCCGAACTGCTGGGCACCGATCTCACCCAGGCAGCGAGCTGATCCCCGCCAGATCAAGGATTCGAGGGATCCGTTCTTCCGCTCTGACCGCCATCAGGTGAACTCCCTGGACAATGTTCAGATACCGCTTCACCTGCTCCGCAGCAATTGCAATGCCTTCCATCGCAGGATCTGCTGCGCGGTCCAGTCGTTCGATCAGAGCATCTGGAATGCAGGCGCCCGGCACCATCCGATTGATGAAATGGGCATTTCTGGCTGACTTCAGCAGGAAAACCCCTGCCAGCACCGGCAGCTGCATGGGCGAGGCAAGCTCGCGCTGAAACCGTTCCAGTGCAGCAGCGTCCATCACCATCTGCGTCTGAACGAAGCGGGCCCCTGCTTCATGCTTCCGCTGCAGACGCCGTGTCAGCCCACTCCAACTGCGGGACTGTGGGTCGGCCGCGCAACCAGCAAACAGTGCCGTGGGTCCATCCGCCAGGTCGCCGTCGCGCGGATCCACACCCTGATTGAAGGAGCGCACCTGCTGCAGCAGCTTCACTGAATCGAACTCATTCACCGGCCGGGCATCGAGCTGATCACCAGCACGCACGGGATCCCCCGTCAGGCAAAGGAGATTGCGAAGACCCAGAGCATGAGCACCCAGCAGATCGGCCTGAAGAGCGATCCGGTTGCGATCACGACAGGCCATCTGCAGCACAGGCTCAAGTCCGCTGTCCTGAAGCAGACGACAGACAGCCAGGCTGCTCATGCGCATCACGGCCCGACTGCCGTCCGTCACATTGACGGCGTGAACGCGTCCCCGCAGAAGATCACCCATGGACAGGGCCTTGGTGGGATCCCCACCCCTCGGCGGCATCACTTCCGCCGTGAAAATCTGCTGCCCGGATTCAATCGCGCGCTGGAGCGCCGTAGCCAAACCGTAAGTCGTGAATCCGGTTAACTATGCAGGATCGGCTGTCCAAATCAGCACTAAGCTTTGCGCAAAGGGGGTGTTACGACCCATGGCAACAGACGATCCAACCGATCCTCTGACCATCGCACTCTCAGCTCGCGAGATCGAAATCATCGAGCTGGTCGCTGATGGGCTCACCAATCAGGAAATCGCCGACAAGCTGACCATCAGCAAGCGAACGGTTGATAACCACGTGAGCAACGTCTTCACGAAGACCGGCTCCAAAAACAGAGTTGCCCTTCTCAACTGGGCCATGGACAACGGCAGGATCTGCCGTGACGGTTTCAACTGCTGCGCCCTTCCAGAAAACGACTCCCCCGAATCCTGAAGGACGTGACGATGGGTTCCGGCAGGTCCTGAAGGGAACCAGGGGTCAGCGGTATTTCAAACAGGGCGGCATATTCCAGACAGGCATCAACACTCCCTCCCGCAAACCGGAGATACCCTTGCCTGTCATAGAGGCCAACCATTTGCGGCCAAAGCTGAAGCCTTTCCTAAATCTAAAGGAAATCAGCAGCAGGTTCCAGTCACTCAGATGGCCGGTCGAAACCCGTTGAGATAGGGCATGTGCTCCATCAGTGCATCCACCTGAGGTCCGTTGGCGAGCAGCTGGGATGTGGCATCCCAGCGTCCGCTGCGGAGCATCTCGCCAGGCCCATCAGCCAGGGAAACAGTCCAGCTTTCCCCCTCCGCTGAAAACTTCATCACCTCGAGGTCGAGGGTCCATGCGCGGGAGGGATCAGCCTGGATCGCCGCTTGAATCGACAGGACCTGATCCGGTGCGGCAGTGGTGCAGGGGATCCCCAGAGCAAGGCAGTTCCCGAAGAAGATTTCAGCAAAGCTGACACCCACCACGGCGCGGATGCCCCAGCGCATGAGTGCCTGAGGTGCGTGTTCCCGACTGGAGCCACATCCAAAATTCCCGTTCACCACCAGAATCGACGCGCCCTGGAACTGGGGCTGGTCGAAGGGATGCGCCCCCTCAAGCTCCTTGCGGTCATCCGCAAAAGCCTGCTCTCCCAGGGCATCGAAGCTGACGCACTTGAGAAAGCGGGCGGGAATGATCCGGTCGGTGTCAATGTCTTCACCAGCAACAACAAGGGCCCGGCCCTCGACACGCTGTATCGGACCCGAGGGAAAGTCGGCCATCAAAGATCTGGTTGAAGGGAAAGAGATCGAACATCGGTCACACGGCCATGCACAGCAGCGGCAGCGACCATGGCCGGGCTCATGAGCAGGGTGCGGCCACTGGCGGAGCCCTGACGACCCTTGAAGTTGCGGTTGCTTGAACTGGCACTGATCTGGCGCCCCTCCAGGCGGTCGGGGTTCATCGCCAGGCACATCGAACAACCGGGCTCACGCCACTCGAACCCCGCCGCCCGAAACACCTGATCCAGCCCCTCTTCCTCGGCCGCCTTGGCCACCTGCTCGGAACCAGGCACCACAAAAGCTCTGATTCCATCAGCCACCTGCCGCCCTCGCGCCACGGCAGCCGCAGCTCTCAGATCGCTGAGCCGACCATTGGTGCAACTTCCAATGAAGCAGACATCGACCGGCACCCCGGCGATGGGGGTTCCGGGCTGAAGATCCATGTATTTGTAAGCCTCCTCAGCCATTGGGCGTTCACCCACCTCCAGGCTTTCAGGCATGGGAATTGATTCATCGATCCCGAGCCCCTGCCCGGGGGTGATGCCCCAGGTCACGGTCGGTGCAATGGCCGATGCATCAAAGACCACCTCGTCGTCGACCACGGCATCCGCATCGCTGGCCAGAGAACTCCACCAGGTCACGGCACGGTCCCAGTCATCACCACTGGGGGCATGAACCCTGCCGTTGAGATAGTCGAAGGTGATTTGATCGGGGTTCACATAGCCGCAGCGCGCACCCCCCTCAATCGCCATGTTGCAGAGCGTCATCCGCTCCTCCATCGAGAGAACCTCAATGGCGGGGCCGGCGAATTCATAGGCATAACCAACACCGCCCTTGACCCCGAGCGTGCGGATGACATGGAGCACCAGATCCTTGGCGGAGACACCCTCGGTGAGCTGGCCATTCACCTGAATGCGACGCACTTTCAGCTTGTTCATCGCAAGGCTCTGACTCGCGAGAACGTCCCTGACCTGACTGGTGCCGATACCGAAAGCGATCGCCCCGAACGCCCCGTGGGTGGAGGTGTGCGAATCGCCGCACGCCACGGTCATTCCGGGCTGGGTCAGCCCCAGCTCCGGAGCGATCACGTGCACGATTCCCTGGCGACCACTGCCGAGGCCGTTCAAGACAATGCCGTGCTCTGCACAATTGCGTTCCAGCGTGCTGAGCATCTCCTCAGCCAGGGGATCTTCGAACGGGCGCTGCTGAGAGATGGTCGGCACGATGTGATCCACCGTGGCAACGGTTCGTTCCGGACAACGCACCGTCAGACCTTTGTCCCGAAGCGCTGCAAACGCCTGAGGGCTGGTGACTTCATGGATCAGATGCAGACCCACGAACAACTGCGTGGATCCACCGGGAAGATCCGTCACCCGATGCAGATCCCACACCTTGTCGTAAAGGGTGCCGGAACTCAACAGTCGTTCTGCGCAGAGGATCGACCCTACGACTGAACCAGCAGGCGTAAACGGAGAAGATCGAGAGCACGGATCTGAGTGAGCTGCTGGATCGCCCCCCGCCCGCGTCGCTCTCCGAAACGCAGTGCTGCCGCTTCACAGCCATCAGGACCCGCCACAGCCACATGAACCAGGCCAACAGGCTTCTCGGAGGTACCGCCGCCGGGGCCAGCGATGCCGGTGACAGCCAACCCCCAATCGGTCTCAAGACGTTCACGAACGCCTTCCGCCATGGCTCTTGCAACTTCATCCGATACAGCTCCACAGCGCTCCAGCTGGTCCGACGGAACACCCAGCTGACGCTGCTTGACGGCATTGCTGTAAGCGATCACGCCACCGATGAATGACGCCGAGGAGCCAGGCACCGCCGTCAGCGCGGCGCCGATTCCACCCCCGGTGCAGGACTCAGCCACGGCAAGGGTCTGGCGATGACTTTTCAACTGCTTGAGGACAACAGACGCCAGGCTGTCGTCATCACGGCCGTAGCAGAGAGCCCCTGTGCGCTGGCGCAGTTCCGCCTCCAGAGGATCCAGCAACGCCTCAGCCTTGTCCGCGGACGAGGCACTGGCGGTGAGCCGAAGCTTCACATCACCGAGGGAGGCATACGGGGCCACCGTCGGGTTGGCACCCTCGAACAAGTCGGCCACCTGCTCCGCCAGATTCGATTCACCGATACCGCTGAAGCGCAGCACCCGACTGACAAAAACTCCTGTCGCACCACCCTGGCTCTGCAGCCATGGCTCGGCCGTCTCCTGGAACATCGCCCGCATCTCCGAGGGGACTCCAGGGAACGTGAGAATGGTGAAGCCCGGCTGCGGGGACCAGATCATCCCTGGGGCTGAACCGAGAGGGTTGGGCAGCACCTCAGCCCCTTCAGGCAAGAAGGCCTGACGCCTGTTGGAGGGCGCCACAGGGCGGCCACCGCTGGACAACTTGGCCTGAATCTCCTCCCAAAGATCAGGGTGCTCGCGCAACGGCGTATCGAATGCAGCCGCCAGCGACTCCGTGGTGAGATCGTCGGGAGTTGGGCCGAGCCCTCCGGTGGTGATCAGGACGCGGCTGCGGGTTGCCGCTTCGCGCGCAGCCATGGCCAGTCGCTCCCGGTTGTCGCCAACCACGGTCTGGCGGTAATGAGGCAGCCCCAGAGAAGCGAGTCGTTGCGCGATCCAGCGTGCATTGCCGTTGAGGATGTCCCCGAGCAGGAGCTCCGTGCCCACACAGAGAATCTCAACGCCAGGCTCAGCCATAGGGACCACCCAAGGAGGCTGGATCAGCAGCGGTTGCAGGGGATGCCTGACAGAGCTCCCGTTCCGTCTGCAGCTGCCGCCGGCTGATCACAACCGTGGCCACCAGAATGGCTGTGGCAAGACCCAGCCAGAGGAAACGCATCTCCGCATTCGCAACCACCAGCGCAAGAGCGGCGAGCCACTGGGTGAACACATAAATCAGAAGAACCGTGCGTCGATGGCTGAAGCCGGCTCGAAGCAGCCTGTGATGAAGATGACGCCGATCCGGATAGAAGGGGGAACGACCCTCACGCAGACGGCCCATGATCACCGCCGACATGTCGGCCAGAGGCAGCGACAGAATCAGCAACGGCAAAACAAGGCTGACGGTTGTCAACCCTTTTGCGGGGCCGACAATGCTGACCGCCGCCAGGGTGAATCCAAGAAAGTAGGAGCCTCCATCGCCCATGAAGATGCGGGCAGGATTGAAGTTGTGACGCAGAAACCCGAGACAACAACCAGCCAGTGCGGCAGCCAGGAACCCGGCCGCAACCTGATGCAATGAGAAGCTCACGGAGATGAGACCCACCGCCGCAATCCCCGCAACGCCGGCGGCGAGGCCATCGAGACCATCCAGCCAGTTGATCGCATTGGTGATCCCGACCAACCAAATCACGGTGGCCAGCAGGCTCAGTCCATCACTGAGCACCAGAGCAGACCCGGAACTGTTCAACCAGGGAAGGTCAATGGCTCCGATCCGGACCCCCTGACTCCAGATTGTGCTGGCGACAGCGAACTGGCCGATCAACCTCGACCAGGGAGACAGTTCGAACAGGTCATCGGCAAAGCCGATGCAGAAAAAGCAAAGCGAACCGGCGAGCGTGCTCCAGATCAGCTGGTCCCGCTCCGGCGCCAGCAGACCAAAGCCTCCCAGCACCCAGATCACCGACAGGGCGAGAAGAAAACCAACGACCATCGCAATGCCGCCCAGACGGACCATCGGTCTGTCGTGCTGTTTGCGCGGATCAGGCTTGTCAGTCAGACCGAGCCTCAGACCGAATCTGCGGACCATCGGAGCCAGGACGGTGGTGGCCACAGCTGCCGTGACAAAGCTCAGCGTGGCAACCGCTAGCGGGCTGGCAGCGAGATTCACACAGGCTCCTGAATCAAAACAGCCCTTTCGGGAATCGTTCGGTTGATCTTAGGGAGCCTGAGCGGAGGAAACCAGCCTCTCCTGGTCCAGTCAGGCAAGAGCAGGCTCACGCGCATCCGCATAGAGCGGAAATCGCTTGCAGAGGGCTTCAACCCGAGCCAGGCAGCGCTGCTGCACCGCATCATCCTCGGGATTCAGCAGGCGATCGGCGATCACATCCGCGACCTCACGGAATGCATCCGCGTCGAATCCACGGGTGGTCAGTGCTGCGGTACCAAGGCGAAGACCACTGGTCACGAACGGGGATTCGGGATCAAACGGCACGGTGTTCTTGTTGGCGGTGATGTGCACATCGCTGACAAGCAGATCGGCCACCTTTCCGGTCATTCCGATGCCGCGCAGGTCCATCAGCACCACGTGGTTGTCGGTGCCGCCACTCACCACATCGATGCCACGGGCGATCAATCGCTCCGCCAGGGCACCTGCGTTGGCAACAACCTGCTGGCTGTAGAGCTTGAAGGAGGGCTGCAACGCCTCGCCGAATGCCACAGCCTTCGCAGCAATCACATGTTCAAGAGGTCCACCCTGGCTGCCGGGGAACACGGCCTTGTCGAACTTCTTGGCGAATTCAGCGTCGCGGCAGAGGATCAAACCCCCTCGAGGACCTCGCAGGGTTTTGTGTGTGGTGGTTGTCACCACATCACAGTGAGGGACCGGGCTCGGATGCACGCCAGCTGCCACCAGACCTGCGATGTGAGCCATGTCTGCAAGCAGGTAGGCACCCACTTCGTCCGCGATGCTGCGGAATGCAGCGAAATCAATCGTTCTTGGGTACGCGGAATAACCACAGACGATCAGCTTCGGCTTGTGTTCAAGAGCGAGTTGGCGGATCGCCTCCATGTCGAGACGCTGGGTTTCCCGGTCAACTCCGTACTGGATGACGTTGAACCACTTTCCGCTGACATTGACTGGCGAACCATGGGTGAGATGTCCCCCATGGGAGAGATCCAGACCCATGATCGTGTCGCCGGGCTGGAGCAGAGCAAGAAAAACCGCGAAATTGGCCTGAGCTCCGCTGTGGGGTTGAACATTCGCCCAGGCAGCACCGAAGAGTTCCTTGGCACGCTCGATCGCCAGTTCCTCAATGGCATCGACGTGTTCGCACCCCCCGTAATACCGCTTACTCGGGAGACCCTCGGCGTATTTGTTGGTCAGAACGGAACCCTGGGCCTCCATCACGGCCTGTGATGCGAAGTTTTCGGATGCAATCAGTTCGAGATGAGTCTCCTGGCGTTGACGCTCCTGCTCGATGAAGCCGGCAATGGCTGGATCGGCCTGGGCTAAATCAGCATCGATGGAACGGCCGGAGATCTGACTCATTGGATTTGACATTCACGCGTTAGCTGAGGGTAAGAAATCGCTGCGGCACCGGGTCAGAGCCGGACAAAAAAAAACTGCCTCGAGAGGCAGTTGACAACGCGCCTGGAGAGATTCGAACTCCCGACCCTCTGATCCGTAGTCAGATGCTCTAATCCGCTGAGCTACAAGCGCTGGGGTGAAACCATGAGACCCCATCAAGGGTCCCGGCGTCAACTCGAACCCAGCACGCGCCAGGATTGAAACAGTTCCGAATCACTCCGAGATGCCGATTCGCTGGTACGGATCCGCTGACAAAAACGACCCCCTTTATTTCCACTTCGAGCGAATCGTCAATTTCTGCCTGCATGCCGGGGTTTTTGCAGCCGTCAACAGCGGCCTCTGGTTTCTGCAGGAGATGCGCCATCCCCTGGCCGATGGAACCCTGCCTTGGATCACAGGAGGGTGGCTGACACTCCTCATCGCGCAACTCATCAGCGTGATCATGCGGCGACCCAAGGAAGCGGAACCGGCTGAGTGACGCCAGGATTGAGCTTTCATCACCCATCCGCTGATGTCTCTGCCGGCCGGTGAGCTGAAAGAGCTGCAAAGCGCTCTCTCAGATCGTCTTTACATCCAGATCTGCGGTTGGCATCTCTACCTGGGCGACGCCAATCTCGCCAACGCACTGGCCATCGAATGCAGCGCCAGGATCAACGAAAATGCTGGTGTGGCCGCGCGCAAGGCCCTGGAAGCCGTGTCTGTTCCGATTGCTGGAGGATCCAGCCAGTTGCCGTTGGCCCGTTTGATTCCTCCAGCACAGCTGCGCGACCTTGAAGAGATTCTTGAGGCCTACTGCCGATAAGGTTGGACGTCGATCGCACGATCAAGGTGTGTTGATCATTGAGGTCACCAACGCCCGCGAGGTGGTGCGCCAACGCATCGGGCGATTGGGTGCACGGCTGATCGGGAAGGTTGTGGACGCCGAACAGCAGGTTGAGGAGGCACTGATCCAGGAGATGGAAAACGCCTTCAAGGAATTCGGGATCGAAGCGAAGATCACATCGGTCGCAGGCCCCCAGACCATTGGACGAGACAGGCTGGAAGTGCCCCTGCAGGTGAGGGCGATCAAAGAGGTGGAACTCGACTGAACCCTGCACTCAAGGCCGTCGAAGCCTGCGACGGAGTGCAACGGCAAGGTCGGCCACTTCCGGACTCCCGAGGGCTGTTCCAGCTCCCCAGTACACCAGCAATCCAACGCCGGCCGGTACAGCGATCTGCAACATCAGGCCGATGCCCCCGGAGGGCCAGACCACCCCTGTCATCAGTCCCCATGCAGCACCTGTGGCCAAGACTGTTGCCAGGGCAAGCCGTCCTGCATCAAGGCCCCACTGGCGCAGAGGCAGTGCCTGCAGCCGTTGCTGGAGGGTCACCAGAAGGAAGAAGCAGGTGAGAACGTTGATCGCCACCGTTGCCAGCACCAGCCCAGGGGCTCCGAAATTGAACGGTGACTGATTCCCCCACGGAGTGGGACCACCGACCAGCAACCAATCGAACAGCACATTCAGGCCGATTCCTGCCAGGGAGAAACGGAACGGTGTTGTGCCATCCCCAAGGGCATAAAAGACCCGAACCAGAACATCTCTGCCGAGATAAGCCGGCATGCCGAGTCCATAGGCCATCAGCAGACCTGTCACCAGCCGTGCCGCATCGGCATCGAAGGCGCCCCGTTCGTACACCAGCGCCACAATGGGAGCCCCCAGTGCAATGAACAGACCGCCAAGCGGCAGCATCGAGGCGGTGGACAGCATCAATCCCTGGCGGATGCGACGGATCAGCTGAGGCAGATCCTCAGGGGCGGTGAGCCGGGAGAACGTGGGCAGCAGCGGCACCAGCAGAGCGTTGGAAATCAAGCCGAGCGGGGTTTGCACCAGCAGATTGGCGTAACCGAGACCAGCCGCAGCTCCTGCAATCCCTGATGCGAAGAACAGGTCCGTGAACACATTGACCTGGAGCATTCCGGAGGAAAGAGTGGCCGGACCCATCACTCCCCAGACCTCGCGAACCCCGGGGTGGCGCCAGTCCCAGACGAGCTGGAAGCGAGCCAGCCCCTGACGCATCAAGGCAGGCAACTGAATCAGCCACTGAAGGACAGCCCCCACCAGGGTGGCTGCCGCCAACACGATTCCTCCGGTCATCGCGGCCGCTGGAAGCGCGATCTCCTCACCGAGCTGCCACCAGAGCAGTCCCACACCGGCGACCAGGGCCAGGCTGGACATCAGAGGCGAGATGGCGGGAATCCAGAATTCATCGGCCGCATTGAGCGACCCGAACCCCAGACCGATCAGGCCGGAGAGAAGCGCCATGGGCGCCATCACCTGGAGCTGAACCGTGGCGATCGCGTGCAGCTCTGGACTGAGCCCTGGACCAACAAGATGGATCAGTGGATCCGCCGCGATCACCAGGATCACTGTGACCAGCAGCAGCAGGGCGCTGACACTGGTGTTCAGGGCCGCAAGAATATGAGCTCCCTCGTGCCTGGGCCGGCGGCTGAGAACGCTGACCATGGCGCTGTGAAACGGCCCGTTGATGCCCCCGAGCAGGATCAACAGAAATCCAGGGAGCACATAGGCGTAGTTGTATGCGTCATAGGCAGCGCCCACACCGAACGCCGCAGCAATCACCAGCTGGCGCAGCAAACCCCCGAATTTGCTGAACAAGGTGCCGAGGGTCACCACCAGAGCGATCCCCTTGAGTGAACGCGCCATCCCGGCTCAACAACTTGGCCGCATTGTGGGGGCGGCTGCGGTGGACGATGGACGTTCCCAGGCCTCCGCCATGACCGGTTGTCCCTCCCGCGGCACTGCACTGCTCGAGTTCGAGCCTCTGCAGGAAGGGGTTCTGATCAAGCGCTACAAACGTTTTCTGGCGGACGTTGAACTTGCCAGCGGGGACGTGGTCACCGCCCATTGCGCCAACACCGGCCCCATGACAGGCGTCTTAATTCCTGGACAGCGGGTGCGTCTGCGCCATGCCCCCTCTCCGAAACGCAAGCTGGCCTGGACCTGGGAGCAGGCTGAGGTGCCAGGTGCCGATGGTGAGCCTTGCTGGGTCGGCATCAACACCGCGTTACCGAACCGGCTGATCAGGGCAACGATTGAAGCGGGCTGTCTGATTGACCAACTGGGCTCCATCGCATCAATCCGGCCGGAAGTTGCTTACGGGACCAACCGACGCAGTCGGATCGACCTGCTGCTGACCCCTGGCGATGACAACCCAGACCAGCGAACGATCTACCTCGAGGTCAAAAACACCACCTGGACCACCGGCACCACGGCGCTGTTCCCGGACACGGTGACGGAACGCGGTCAGAAACACCTGGTGGAGCTGATGGGTGTTCTGCCTGATTCACGGGCCGTTCTGGTGCCCTGTCTCAGCCGACCGGATGTCCTGGATTTTGCGCCGGGCGATCAGGCCGACCCGCGCTACGGCGAGTTGTTTCGGGAAGCGCTTGTCGCCGGAGTGGAGGTTTTGCCCTGCTGCTTTGGTTTCAAGTCGAACAAAATCATCTGGCAAGGGAGACGGTCACTGACAAAGATTTGATTTTGGTATCCAAACGAACACTTGAGTGACACTCTGCGGGCCACGGTTGGTCGCGCCGGTTTCAAAGCACTTTGTGCGTGAGACCTCAACAGCAGCTCTGCTCTCTCATTCATGACAACTGCATACGAGACGCCACCGCAAAGGCGTCGTAAAACCCTGCAGGAGGCAAGCCTCCTGGAAGGTCCCATGATGCTGATGAAGAGCATCCGTGGATTCAGCTCGAATCGCGCCATGACCTGGATGGCATGCGCGCCTCTGGCCCTGATGGGGCTGGGTATTTTCACCCTCTCAGCGAAGGCTGAGGAACTGCCTGAGCTTTCTGCCGCTTTTCTTGCCAACAACCTCTGGTTGCTGGTGGCGACCGTTTTGGTCATCTTCATGAACGCCGGCTTCGCCATGGTCGAAGCAGGGATGTGTCGTCAGAAGAACGCGGTCAACATCCTGGCCAAGAACCTGTTTGTCTTTGCCCTGGCGGTGACGGCCTACTGGTTCATCGGCTACTCGCTGATGTACGGCGACGGCTCCAATGGCTGGTTCTACTTCGGTGGACTCTTCTTTGACCCCACAGTCACAGCAGAAACGATCAGCGAAGCCGGTTTGGTGCCGACAGTTGATTTCCTGTTCCAGGCCGCATTCGCCGGTACAGCGGCAACGATCGTTTCCGGACTGGTTGCTGAACGCATCAAGTTCGGCGAATTCGTGATTTTTGCCCTGGTTCTCACTGCCTTCATCTACCCCATTGCCGGCTCCTGGCAGTGGAACGGTGGATGGCTCAGTGAGTTGGGTTTCATCGATTTTGCCGGTTCCTCGATTGTTCACTCCGTTGGTGCATGGGCCGGTCTGGTGGGTGCGGCCCTGCTTGGCCCCCGCATCGGGAAATATGTCGGTGGCAGGGTGCAGGCCATCCCCGGCCACAACATGTCCATCGCCACCCTCGGCGCGTTGATTCTCTGGATCGGCTGGTACGGATTCAATCCCGGCTCCCAGCTGGCCATGGACCAGTGGGTTCCCTATGTGGCGGTCACCACAACTCTGGGGGCAGCAGGTGGGGCCATCGGAGCCACTGTGATCTCAACAGTGACTTCGAAGAAACCTGATCTCACGATGATCATCAACGGCATTCTTGCCGGGTTGGTCAGCGTGACCGCCGGCTGCGGCAATCTCACCCTCACAGGTTCCTGGGTCGCCGGCCTGATCGGCGGCGTCATCGTCGTCTTCTCCGTTGCAGCCCTGGATGCCGCTGGAATTGATGATCCAGTCGGCGCTTTCTCCGTCCACGGTGTGTGTGGCGTGTGGGGCACCCTCGTCATCGGCCTCTGGGGGTACGACGTTCAGGGTGATGGCTCAGGTCTTGGCCTCCTCGTTGGCGGCGGCATCAACCAGCTCGGCGTTCAGGCTCTGGGTGCCGGCGCCTATGCCATCTGGACTGTGGTGACCTGCTTCATCGCCTGGAAAGTGATTGGTTCCCTGTTCGGCGGCATTCGCGTTACTGAGCAGGAAGAAACCGAAGGGCTCGACATCGGCGAGCACGGAATGGAGGCCTACGCAGGCTTCTCCACAACCAACAACTGATCCCATTCAGGGTTCGGTTCTCAGCCCGGCCATCCGGCCGGGCTTT